>JAREIX010000337.1 GCA_029286945.1 Thauera sp.
TTTGGCGGAGAGGGTGGGATTCGAACCCACGGTAGGCTCGCACCTACGCCTGATTTCGAGTCAGGTACATTCGACCACTCTGCCACCTCTCCGCTCGAAGCTCGGCATTATAGTTCTTTCTTGGGGAAAGTGAACAACTTTTTGCAGGCTCGCGGAAGCGCCGTACACAACTTGGTGCGCCCCCGATATCGGCCTGCTCCAGCACGCTCCAATCAGCTCGTCCGCGGCAGCATCTCCTCGTAGGCACGCACGGCCTCGGCGGCGTACATCAGCGCCGGGCCGCCGCCCATGTAGGTGCACACGCCCAGCGTCTCCATGATCTGCTCGCGCGTCGCGCCAAGACGGATGAGGGCCTTGACGTGAAAGCCCACGCAGGCGTCGCAGCGCTGCGTGACGGCGATGGCCAGCGCGATCAGTTCCTTGTGCAGCTCGGTCAGCGCGCCGTCCTGCAGGGCATTCTTCGCCAGGGCGCTGAAGCCCTGCATCGTGTCGGGAATCTCCTTGCGCAGGGTGGCGAGGGCCCTGGAGACGTCGGTGGTGATCTGGACGAAGGACTTGGACATCGTGGCGGCT
Source organism: Thauera sp. (assembly GCA_029286945.1). GTDB lineage: Bacteria > Pseudomonadota > Gammaproteobacteria > Burkholderiales > Rhodocyclaceae > Thauera. The sequence goes on from JAREIX010000337.1 coordinate 574, forward strand.
TCAGGATTTAAGGAAATACTTATTTTACGCCGCCTCGCGCCGGTCTTCTACCCCGGCGCCGATCTGAAGACGCTCCGCGGCTATGCCGCGACGCGTTTGTCGCGCTCGATCAGCGCATAGGCCGAGTGGTTGTGGATGGACTCGAAGTTCTCGGACTCCACCACGTAGGCATCGATGCGCGGCTCGCGGTTCAGCTGGCCGGCGACGTCGCGCACCATGTCCTCGACGAACTTCGGGTTGTCGTAGGCGCGCTCGGTCACCCACTTCTCGTCCGGGCGCTTGAGCAGGCCGAACACCTCGCACGAGGCCTGGGCCTCGACCAACTGCACCATCTCCTCGATCCACAGGTGGTCGTTGAGCACTGCGGTCACGGTGACGTGCGAGCGCTGGTTGTGGGCGCCGTAGGCGGAGATCTTCTTCGAGCAGGGGCACAGGCTGGTCACCGGCACCACGACCTTCATCGTGAACTCGTAGGCGCCGCCCTCGCGGATCGAGCCAATGAAACAGACCTCGTAGTCGAGCAGGCTCTGCACGCCGGACACCGGTGCGGTCTTGTTGATGAAGTAGGGGAAGCTCATCTCGACGTGGCCGGTCTCGGCTTCCAGGCGCTCGACCATCGCACGCAGCATCGGCTCGAAGTTCTCGACCGAGATCTCGCGCTCGTTGCCGTTGAGGATCTCGATGAAGCGCGACATGTGGGTGCCCTTGAAGTTGTGGGGCAGCCCGACGTACATGTTGAAACTGGCGACCGTGTGCTGGACACCGCCGGCCTTGTCGGCGACCTTGACCGGATGGCGGATCGACTTGATGCCGACCTTGTTGATGGCGATCCGGCGGCTGTCGGCGCTGCTCTGGACGTCGGGGATGGCGAGGTCGGTGGGGGCGTTCATGGGCGGTTCTCTGATCAGATCCTGGGCTCAGGCAAAAAAGGGTGCAGGTGCAATCGAGTTGCACCTGCACCCTGATCTTATCTTTCCCGACAAAAATGCTCAACCTTTGCAGGCTGAGCTCAGAGTTTCCGCGCGCGCTCGATGCTGGCGAGGATGCCGGTCTTGTCGAGTCCGACCGAGGCCAGCAGCTGTCCCTGGTCGCCATGGTCGATGAAATGGTCCGGCAGGCCGAGGCGCAGCACCCGCGGCCGCTGCGCGAGGCCATCGACGACGCGCGCGACCTCGGCGCCGGCGCCGCCGATCACTGCATTCTCCTCGATGGTCACGAGCAGTTCGTGGGTCGCGGCCAGTTCGGCGATCAGGTCCTCGTCGAGCGGCTTGACGAAGCGCATGTTGGCGACCGTGGCGTCGAGCGCATCGCCGACCTCACGTGCGACCGCGACGAGGCTGCCGAAGGCGAGCAGGGCGACGCTCCTGCCGCGGCGCAGGATCTCGCCCTTGCCGATCGGCAGGGCCTGCATCGCGGTCTGCGGCGTGACGCCGGTGCCGCCGCCGCGCGGGTAGCGCACCGCGGTGGGGCCGGGGTGCTGCACCGCGGTGAAGAGCATCTGCCGGCATTCGTTCTCGTCGGCCGGCGCCATCACCACCATGTTGGGGATGCAGGCGAGGTAGGACAGGTCGAAGGCGCCGTGATGGGTGGCACCGTCGGCGCCGACGAGGCCGCCGCGGTCGATCGCGAACACCACCTGCAGGTTCTGCAGGGCGACGTCGTGGACCAGCTGGTCGTAGGCGCGCTGCAGGAAGGTCGAGTAGATCGCCACCACCGGCACGAAGCCCTCGCAGGCGAGCCCCGCGGCGAAGGTCACCGCATGCTGCTCGGCGATGCCGACGTCGAAGTAGCGGTCGGGGTATT
>JAREIX010000111.1 GCA_029286945.1 Thauera sp.
GAGCAGCGGGCCGCGGTGCATGCCGAGTTCGAGGAACATCTTGGCGATCGGCACCTCGACCAGGGTCGGGAAGTACATGAACACGCCGAACACCACGCCCGCCAGGTTGCCGGTGAGCGAGTTGGTGCCGGCCAGCATCTCGATCCACTCCGGGCGGATCAGCACGCGGATCATGCCGACGATGAACACGCCCACCACCAGCAGCGGGAAGATCTGCTTCACGAAGCGCCACGACTCCCACAGCCAGTCGCGCAGCTCGTCCTCGCTCAGGCGGTGGCGGACGATGAAGTGCAGCGCCGCGAGCGCGGCGGCGACGGCGAAGAACTTGCCGGTGAGGCCCACGCGCAGCCCGCCCGCCACCGGCTGCACCGCCAGCGCGGCCACCAGCAGCGTCGCCGCGATCAGCGCCAGGCTGGTCCAGGTCCACGCGTTGGCGCCTTCGGCGATGTTCTCCAGCCCGCGCCAGGCGGCAAGGCCGATCGCCGCCAGCAGCGCGATCAGCACCACGCCCTGCACCGACACGCCCTCCTCGCCCTTGGCGGCGTCGTAGGGCACCAGGCGGTCGAGCGCCGCCTGCCAGCCCTGCGCGTCGCCGACGGCCAGGTCGAAATTGAAGTAGGTCCCGGTCAGCACGTCCAGCTTCAGCGTGCCGGCGAGCAGCAGCGCCACCCACACGAACAGGAACACCAGCGCCATGCGCCCGATGCCCGCGCCCTGCGCGCCGAAGGCACTGTCGGTGGCGAGGTCGTGCGCGGCGTCGTCGGCGCGGAAGATCAGCGCCATGATCAGGCCGATGCCGATGCCGAAGGTCAGCGACAGCAGGAAGCGCGCGATCGCCAGATCCGGCCCGATGATGCCGCCGGTGTAGACCAGCGCCAGGATGTTGGCCGCCGGCGCGAAGAACAGGAAGGTGATCGCCGGCCCGAGGCCCGCGCCCTTCTTGTAGATGCCGGCGAAGAGCGGAACGATGGTGCAGGAACACACCGCCAGCAGCGAGCCCGCGGCGGCGGCGGCCGGGTAGGACACCGCCTTGCGCGAGTTGCGGCCGAGGAAGCGGGTGACGGTCTCCTTGGGGATCAGCGCCGACATGGCGCCGGCGATGAAGAAGGCCGGCAACAGGCACAGCAGCACGTGGGCCGCGAGATAGGCGGCGAGATTCCCCAGCCCGCCGTGGAAGACGGGGAGAACCGAGGAAAGCAGGGTGTCCATGATGCGAACTCCGGCGGGAAAGGGAGAGTCCTGCTGCCAAGCCTGAACCTGGCCAAAACTAGCGGAGAGTCTGTTCGACTACAAGCCATTCATCAGTGATGACGTTTCTGCGCCGAAAAGGATGCAGGCGCGGACGGACGCCGAAGGCGCAGCAAGGCCTTCCGGAGTTCCCCGAACCACAGGACGGTGCTGGCCATGGCGAGGCAGACGAGCCATTGCTCCGCCGACAGCGGCACCGTCCCGAACGCGCGGTTGAGCAGCTCGACATGCACGACCGCCCCCTGCAACAGTGCGGAAAGGCCGATTGCCGCCCACAGCCAGGGATTGGCGAAGGGTCGATGGAAGGCGCTGCTCAGCGCGGAGCGCGCATTGAAGCAGTTGAACAATTGCGCGAGCACCAGCACCGTGAAGCCGGCCGTGCGGGCGGTTTCGAGCGCGTGCGTGCCCTCGATCAGCCCGCCGGGCAGGAACAGGTCGATCGTCAGCAGGGTGGCGAGCGCCATCACCAGGCCCATCTGCACGACCCCGACCCACATCCGCACGTCGAGGACGCGCTGGTCCGCACGCCGCGGCGGACGCGCCATCACGTCGTCGGCGTGCGGATCGACGCCCATCGCCATCGCCGGCCAGGAGTCGGTGAGCAGGTTGATCCACAGGATCTGGGTCGCCAGCAAGGGCAGCACCAGCGTGGCGCCGCCGGTCTGCAGGCCGATCACGCCGGCGCCGAGCAGCAGCACGTCGAGCAGGTCGCGGGCGCCGCGGATCTCGGACTGCAGCACCACCGACGCCACCACGATGAGCGCGATGATGAGCACCGCCGCGCCGAGCATGCGGCCGATGCGCGCGACCTCGCGCTGCAGCGGGGCCGGTTCTTCCTCGGTGCGCTCGAGCAGGGCCGCGATCGCGCCCATCTGCGTGTCCATGCCGGTCGCGGTGACCAGGGCGAGACCGCTGCCGCGCACCACCGCCGTGCCCTTGAACACCATGTTGCGCTGATCGGCCACGGGCACCGCGCTGGCCAGGGTTGCCGCGTCCTTGAGCACTGGCTCGCTCTCGCCGGTCAGCGACGCCTCCTGCACGAAGAGCGTCGTGGCGCGAAAGAGCCGGGCATCGGCGCCGAGGGCATCGCCTTCGGCAAGCACCAACAGATCGCCGCACACCAGCCCGGAGCCGGGAAGTCGGGAAGTTGGCGAATCGGGCGGTCGACGTCAGATCGACGCCTGGTTGACCCGCGCCGACAGCTCGGCCGCGCTCTCCTTGCGCTCGCTGTAGCGATCGACCAGGTAGGGCGCGATGTCGCGCGTGAGCAGCGTGAACTTGACCAGCTCCTCCGTCACATCCACCACGCGATCGTAATAGGCCGAGGGCTTCATGCGGTCGTTGTCGTCGAACTCGAGGAAGGCCTTGGCCACCGAGGACTGGTTGGGAATCGTCAGCATGCGCATCCAGCGCCCGAGCACCCGCATCTGGTTGACCGCATTGAACGATTGCGAGCCACCGCACACCTGCATCACCGCCAGGGTCTTGCCCTGGGTCGGACGCACGGCGCCGACCGAGAGCGGGATCCAGTCGATCTGCGTCTTCATGATGCCGGTCATCGCGCCGTGGCGCTCGGGCGAGCACCACACCATGCCCTCGGCCCACTGCGTGAGCTCGCGCAGTTCGACCACCTTGGGGTGGGTGTCAGGCGCGTCGTCAGGCAGCGGAAGGCCACTGGGGTTGAAGATGCGGGCCTCGGCACCCATGGCGTGCAACAGGCGGGCGGCTTCTTCTGCCAGCAGGCGGCTGAAGGAGCGCGCGCGCAGCGAACCGTAGAGCAGCGCGATGCGTGGCGGATGGGCGGACGGCTGCAAGGCGCGCAACTGCACCGGATCGGGCACGCGGAACAGCGCAGCGTCGACGTTGGGCAGATCGGACACGGAAGAACCGGGCAAAGACTCAGACACGACGCCCCTCCGCATCGACGACCGGCTGGCCGTCTTCCTTGGCGAAGGCACCGCGCTGGGGCTGCGGCAGGATGTCGAGCACGAGCTCGGACGGCCGGCACAGGCGCGTGCCGAGCGGGGTGACGACGATCGGCCGGTTGATCAGGATCGGGTGGGCCATCATCGCGTCGATCAGATCCTCGTCGGACTTCCCCGGGTCGGCCAGGCCGAGCTCGGTGAAGATCGCCTCCTTGGCGCGCATGATGCCGCGCACGCCCAGTCCTGCAGCCGCGATGAGCTCGACCAGCTTTTCGCGGCTGGGCGGTGCCTTGAGGTACTCGATGACGGTCGGCTCGGCTCCGCTGTTGCGGATCATCGCCAGGGTGTTGCGCGAGGTGCCGCAGCGCGGGTTGTGATAGATCGTGATGCCGCTCATCAGCGTGCTTCCTCTTTCATGACGCCCTGCCCCGCCGGGACGGCGGCGGGCGCGAACCAGTGTTGCGTGCGGTTGACGATCGCCACCAGCGACAGCATCACCGGCACTTCCACCAGCACGCCGACCACGGTCGCGAGCGCCGCACCCGAGTTCAGGCCGAACAGCGAGATCGCCACCGCCACCGCCAGTTCGAAGAAGTTCGAGGTGCCGATCAGGCAGGCCGGACCGGCGACGTTGTGCGGCAGCTTCATCGTCTTTGCGGCCACGTAGGCGATCACGAAGATGCCATAGCTCTGTACCAGCAGCGGCACCGCGATCAGGCCGATCACCAGTGGCTGCTCGACGATGGTACGCGCCTGGAAACCGAACAGCAGCACCACGGTGGCGATCAGGCCGACGATGGACCAGGGTTTGAGGCGGGCGACGAACTCACCCACCGCCTGCGCCGAGCGCCGCTCCAGCGCATACCGCGTCGCCATGCCGGCGGCGAGCGGCAGCACCACGTAGAGCACGGTCGACAGCAGCAGCGTCTCCCACGGCACGGTGAGGTCGGTGACGCCGAGCAGGAAGGCCGCGATCGGGGCGAAGGCGAACACCATGATGAGGTCGTTCACCGAGACCTGCACCAGGGTGTAGTTGGGGTCGCCCTTCACCAGCTGGCTCCACACGAACACCATCGCGGTACACGGTGCCACGCCGAGCAGGATCATGCCGGCGATGTACTCGCTGGCCGAAGCGGGATCGACCCAGGGCGCGAACAGGTGGTGGAAGAACAGCACGCCGAGCGCCGCCATCGTGAACGGCTTGATCAGCCAGTTCACCACCAGGGTGAGGATCAGGCCCTGCGGCTTCTTGCCGACGTCCTTCACCGCGTGCCAGTCGATCTGGATCATCATCGGGTAGATCATCACCCAGATGAACACCGCGACCACCAGATTGACCTGCGCGAACTCGAGGCCGGCGATGAGCTGGAATGCACCTGGCGCGACCAGTCCCAGGCTGACGCCGGCGAGGATCCCCAGCCCGACCCAGACCGTCAGGTAGCGTTCGAACAGGCCCATCTCAGGCCTCCGCCGGCGTCTGGCCGATACGGTCGATCTCGTGCTTGATCGCGAGTCGGTCGAGCTTGGCCAGCGGCAGGCTCAGGAACAGGCGCAGGCGGTTGGCAATCTGGTGCTGGACCTGGCTGAAGGCGTCGAGGCGGCGCTGCTCGCTGCCCTCGACCTTGACCGGGTCGGCAAAGCCCCAGTGCGCGGTCAGCGGCTGGCCGGGCCACACCGGGCAGTGCTCGCCGGCGGTCTGGTCGCACACCGTGAACACGAAGTCCATCTGCGGCGCGTCGGGGCGGGCGAACTCCTCCCAGCTCTTGCTGCGCAGCGCGCTGGTGTCGTAGCCCTGGCCCTGCAGCACCTTGAGCGTCAGTGGGTGCACCGCGCCGCTGGGCTGGCTGCCTGCGCTGAAGGCACGGAAGCGGCTTTTGCCGAGCTGGTTCAGCACGACCTCGGCGATGATGCTGCGCGCCGAGTTGGCCGAGCACAGGAAGAGCACGTTGTAGGTCTTGTCGGACATGGGGGACTCCGTAGGTGTCAGGGCCCGAGGCGGGCCGATGGGTTGGTCGTCAGCAGCGGATGCCGGGGGCGCAGGCGTCGACGCCGCACAGCTCGGGCGCGCCGGCGCAGCATTCTTCGGTGAGATAGGCGATCAGCTCGCGCATCAGCGCCATGTTGGCGCGGTAGCGCTGGAAGCGGCCTTCCTGCTCGGCCGACACCAGGCCGGCATGGGCCAGGGTCTTGAGGTGGAAGGACATGTTGGTGGGCGGGATGTCGAGCGCGGCCGACAGCTCGCCGGCGACCATGCCGGCGGGGCCGACGCGCACCAGCATGCGGAAGACATCGAGGCGGATGCCCGAGGACAGTGCCTCGAAGACCGGCAGGGCGGTGTTCTTTTCCATCCATTTCTCCAGAAGTCGTGACCGGCCCGAACCTGCTCAGGACGGGCTGCGGGCGGCATCGGCGCGCGCCAGCGGCAGCGCCAGGGTCGCCAGCCAGCACAGCAGCAGCATCGCCGCCGAACCGATGAGCGCGTACAGCAGCCCGCCCCACTGGTACAGCAGCCCCGACAGCAGCGTGCCGATGAAGCGGCCGAGCGCGTTGGCGGCGTAGTAGAAGCCGACGTCCTCGGCAGCCTTCTCCGAGCCGGCGTAGGCGAGCACCAGATAGGAATGCACCGAAGAGTTGACGGCGAAGGCGAAGCCGAACACGCCCAGCCCGGCCACCACCACCCATTCGAGCTGCGGCACCTGCAGCGCCACCGCGATCGCCAGCGCCATCGGCACCGCCGCGAGCAGCGCAGACCACAGGCGCGCGGCCGGCACCTCGCGGCTCAGGCCGTCCGCGCTGCGGCGCACGATCTGCGGCGCCAGCGCCTGCACCAGGCCGTAGCCGATGGTCCATGCGGCGAGGAAGCTGCCGACCATGGTGAAGGACCAGCCCGCCGAATACAGGAACACCGGCACGCCGACCACGAACCACACGTCGCGCGCGCCGAACAGCACCACCCGCGCGGCGGCCAGCGCGTTGATGCCTGGGTTCTTGGCGAACAGCTCGCGCACCGACTTCGAGGCCTTCCTCTTGCCCATCATCGGTGGCAGCGAGGCGGCGACGCCCACCAGCACCAGCGCCAGCAGCCCCGCCATCACCCACAGCGCACCGCGAAAGCCGAGCGTCTCGAGCAGCACGCCGCCGAGGAAGAAACCGACGCCCTTCATGGCGTTCTTGCTGCCGGTGAACCAGGCCACCCATCTGAAGAGCTGCCCCGCGCCCTGCTCCCTGGCCTCGGCCTGGAGTTCCGACTGCGTGAGCTTGATCGCCGCCTTGCTCGCGGTCTTGGTCAGGTCCTTGGCCACGCCGCAGACGCCCTGCGCCACCACCACCCAGGCCACCGCCAGCGCCGCCGTCCAGCCCGGGTCGAGCGCCGACAGCAGCACGAAGCCCACGATCTGCGTCACCAGCCCGACCGCGAGCATGCGTGCGATGCCGTAATGCGTCGCCAGCCAGCCGCCGACCAGGTTCGCCAGCACGCCCGCCGCCTCGTACAACAGAAAGAGGAAGGCGAGCGTGAACGGCGAGTAACCCAGGCGATAGAAGTGCAGCAGCACCAGCATGCGCAGCGCGCCATCGGTGAGCGTGAAGCCCCAGTAGGCGGCGGTGACGATGGCGTAGTTGCGCGCGGCGTGTTGCATGGCCTTCAGAGCCCCACGGCTTCCATGTGGCAGGCGAGATCGACCATGCGGCAGGCGTAGCCCATCTCGTTGTCGTACCAGGCATAGACCTTGAGCAGCGTGCCGTCGGTCACCATCGTCGAGGGCGCATCGACGATGGCACTGCGCGTGTCGCGGGCGTAGTCGACGCTCACCAGCGGGCGTTCCTCATAGCCGAGGATGCCGGCGAGCGGGCCCTCGGAAGCGGCCTTGAACAGCGCATTGACCTCCTCGGCGGAGGTCGCGCGCTGCAGCTCGAACACGCAGTCGGTGAGCGATGCGTTCAGCACAGGCGCGCGCACCGCATGGCCGTTCAGCTTGCCCTTCAGCTCCGGGTAGATCAGCGCGATCGCGGTGGCACTGCCGGTGGTGGTGGGCGCCAGGCTCATCAGCGCGCTGCGCGCGCGGCGCAGGTCCTTGTGCGGCGCGTCGACCACCAGGTTGGTATTGGTGGGGTCGTGGATGGTCGTGATCTGACCGTGGCGGATGCCGAGGTTCTCGTGCACCACCTTGACCACCGGCGCGAGGCAGTTGGTGGTGCACGACGCCGCGGTGACGATGCGGTCGCGCGCCGGGTCGTAGGCCTCGTGGTTGATGCCGACCACGATGTTGAGCACGCCGCCGGTCTTGACCGGGGCGGCGACGATCACACGCTTGGCGCCGCGGTCGAGGTGGCCCTGCAGGGTCTCGGGGGTGAGGAACTTGCCGGTGCATTCCAGCACCAGGTCAACGCCCAGCTCGCCCCAGGGGATCTCGGCGGCGGTAGCGTGCGAGGAGAACGACAGCCTGCGCCCGTCGATGCGGACCGCGTCCTCGCCGTCGGCGCGGATGTCGGCGCGCCACCGGCCCTGCACGCTGTCGAAGGCGAGCAGGTGCGCGGTCGCGGCCGCGCCACCCTTGATCTCGTTGAGGTGCACCACCTCGAGGCGGTTGCCGGCGCGCGGATCGTCCGCCTGCCGTTCTGCCGCCCCCATCGCGGCGCGCAGCGCCAGGCGGCCGATGCGGCCCATGCCGTTGATGCCGACTCTCATGTCACGCTCCAATAACGCAATAGTTTTAGAAGTCTTGTAATGTTGCCAAGCATACGTGACGGGCGTGTGACGTTTCAATCGCGGCCAGTCCCGACGTGCCGGCACCGGCCGCTGCCCGATGGCGATGGATGGCCTAAACTCAGGAAGCACGAGGGGGTGCAGGCCTCCGACGCGCGCAGCAGCGGCGCCCGGCCTGCGTGAACCCAGCGACCATCCCCGACAGGAGAGCCTCATGGAAACCGGTGTGCACACGCTCAAGGACCTCTTCGCGCAACTCGGCCTGCCGAACGGCGATGCGGAGATCGCCGCCTTCATCAAGGCCCACTCCCCGTTGCCGGAGTTCGTCAAGCTGGCCGACGCGCCCTGCTGGACGCAATCGCAGGCGGCCTTCCTGCGCGAGGAGCTGGCCGAGGATGCCGACTGGGCCGAGGTCATCGACCAACTGAGCGCAGCGCTGCGCGCCGGCTGACCGGCGCCGCCCGCCCCCGCCGCGGCCGCGCGCGACTGCGCATCCTGGCGCGCGAGGTCGCGCTGGTGGATCTGGCCGCGCTGATGAACGGACACCGCCGCGCCCGCGGCACCGTGCCACGCGCGTCCGCGTGTTAATGCGATTAACACGCGGAGCTGCCCCATTCACAAATCTCCCCGCCGCGTTAACACCCGATCCCTATGATGAGGGTGTGGTTTTTAGGCCGGACATCCATGCTGCAACGATGCCGCCCCGGAGGGCGGGCGCGGCAAGGTGATCGCAGTGCTTGTTCGGCGATTTTCGAGCACGGAGACTGAGACGTGAACAATCAAGCAAGCGGGGGCTCCGCCCCTTCAGCAGCAGAGGGCGCCGGGCGCGGCAACGATTGGCGCAGGTTCCTGCTGCTCGCCTTCGTCGGGCTGCCGGTGACGATGACGCTGGCGATCGCCGCCTACGGATTCGTGGTCTGGTTCCTGCAGATCCTGTTCTTCGGCCCCCCGTCCTGATTCCGCCACGCGAAAGGATTGGTCTCGCGGCATGCACCGCCGGGCCGCGAATCGGACAATACGCAGGAGCACCCAAATGAAAAATCTACTTCGGTCCCTCAAGGACCTCTTCCTGAAACCGTCGGTCAGGATCGGCCTCGGCGTGCTGGTCACCGGCGGCTTCATCGCCGGCGTGCTCGCCTGGCAGGGTTTCAACACCGCCATGGAAGCGACCAACAAGGAGGAGTTCTGCATCAGCTGCCACACGATGCACGACAACCTCCTCCCCGAACTGCAGAAGACGGTGCACTGGAACAACCGCACCGGGGTGCGCGCCCGCTGCCCGGACTGCCACGTGCCGCACAATTTCACCGACAAGATCGCTCGCAAGATGCAGGCCAGCCGCGAGGTATGGGGTCACCTGGTCGGCACCATCGGCACCCGCGAGAAGTTCAAGGAGCACCGCATCGTGCTGGCGCAGCGCGAATGGGCACGCTTCTCGGCCAACGGCTCGAAGGAATGCCGCGCCTGCCATGACTACAAGGACATGAACTTCGACAAGATGCGCCCGGCCTCGCAGGTCGCGATGCGCAAGGCCGCCGAGCGCAACCAGAGCTGCGTCGATTGCCACAAGGGCATCGCCCACCAGCTGCCCGAACTCAAGGGCGCGCGCAATCCGGCCTTCGACACCCTGGTGTCGTCCGCCTCCGGGCAGAGCGTGGATGCGGGCAAGCACTACTTCCTGGTGGTGCCGCAGGATCTCTACGCCGACGAGGCGATGACCCGGCGCATCGGCTCGATCGAGGTCGCCACCCAGGTCAAGGTGCTCGAAACCAAGGGCGACGCGCAGCGCGTCGAACTCGCCCTGTGGCGCAAGAACAAGGGCTACGGCCGCGTCTGGTACAGCAACTTCGGGCTCAACATCACCAGCGCCACCTTCGACAAGGACGTGGCCCAGGATGCGAGCTTCGTCAAGGTGCTCGACAGCAAGGAAGACCCGATGACCGGCCTCGAATGGCAGCAGGTCACCGCCACCGCGTGGATGCGCAAGGGCAGCGTGCTCGAGAGCGTCGAACCGGTGTGGTCGGTCGCCCGCGCCAGCTACAGCAGCAGCTGCAGCGTGTGCCACCGCCAGCCCGAGGAAGCGCACTTCGACGCCAACACCTGGCCCGGCCTCTTTGGCGGCATGGTCGGCTTCACCAGCATGGATGACGACACCGCCCGCGTGGTGCTCAAGTACCTCCAGACCCATTCGTCCGATTTCAGCAAGTCGCACGGCGCCGGTTCGCCCGATTCCGCCCTGCAGACCGCGCGTCCCTGATCAGGAGTTGAACACCATGAACTACTCTCGGCGAGGTTTCCTCAAGGCCATGGCGGCGATGTCGGGCAGCGCG
>JAREIX010000112.1 GCA_029286945.1 Thauera sp.
GGGCGTGCTGTCGCAGAGCATCGGCTGGCCGGCCTTCTTCATCTTCTCGATCGTCGTCGCCGTGCCCGGCGTGGTGATGGTGTGGTGGCTGCGCGACGCCCTCGCGCGCCTCGGCCGGCCGCAGACCGACGGCGCGGTGGACGACTGATGGCGGGCAGCGGGACGAGCGCGGGCGCGGAGTTCCTCGCCGGCTGCCGCGACGAGGCGCCGCTGCTGCTCGGCGTGGCGCCCTTCGGCATGATCTACGGCATCGCCGCGTTGTCCGCCGGGGTGCCGGCGTGGCTGGCGCAGCTCGCCTCGGCGGTGGTGTTCGCCGGCGCCGCGCAGCTGGTGATCGTGCAGATGCTGGCGGCGGGCGCGGGCTTCCTGCCGATCGCGCTCACCTCCGGCCTGCTCAACCTGCGTCACGTGCTGTACAGCGCCTCGATGGCCGAATACGTGCGCCACCTGCCGCGGCGCTGGCGCCTGCTGCTGGCCTATGTGCTGACCGACGAGGCCTACGCGGTGGCGGTGCTGCGCTACCAGCGCCGCGAGGCAGCGACGCCGCCCCACGGCGAGAGCGGCGCCAGCCGCAACACGGCCTCGACGCAGCCCGTGGACAACGCCGCGCACGCGGACCTGCGCCACTGGTACTTCCTCGGCGCCGGTTTCACGCTGTGGGCGGGCTGGCAGCTCTCCACCGCCGCCGGCCTGCTGTTCGGCGCCACCATCCCGGCCGCGTGGGAGCTCGACTTCGCCGTGCCGCTCACCTTCATCGCCCTGCTCACCCTGCTGCTGCGCGAACGCGCCGGCCAGGCCGCGGCCCTGGTGGCCGCGCTCGGCGCGCTCGCCTTCGCCGCCCTGCCCTACAAGCTCGGCCTGGTCGCCGCGATCCTGCTCGGGCTGGCCGCCGGCGCCTGGACGGTGCACCGCCTGGAGCGCGCGCGATGAGCACGCCCGCCCTGATCCTGCTGCTGGTGCTGGTCGGCGCGCTGACCTACCTCTACCGCTACGCGATGATCGGCCTCTTCGCCAGCCGCAACCTGCCCGCCTGGCTGCACGCGCTGTGCCGCCACATCGCGCCGGCGAGCTTCGCCGCGCTCACCGCGAGCGCGCTCTTCGTCGCCGGCGGCGAGGTGCACTTCGCCGTCGACAGCGCGCGCCCGTGGGCGGCGCTGGTCGCCGTGCTGGTGGCCTGGCGCACGCGCAACGTGCTCGCCACCATAGGCGCCGGCATGGCGGCGCTCCATCTCTTCAAGCTCGTGTTCTGACCGATGACCGCACAGATCCTGATCGACGCCGCCCGCGAACTGTCCGCCGCGGTGGACGCGCTGCCCTTTGGCGCGCCCGTCACCCACGTCTACAACCCGCTCGACTACGCCTGGGACGTGCATCGGCGCTACCTGGAAACCTATGGAAGCGGGCGCAAGCGGGTGGTCTTCGTCGGCATGAACCCCGGCCCCTTCGGCATGGCGCAGATCGGCGTGCCCTTCGGCGAGATCGCCAGCGCGCGCGACTGGCTCGGCCTCGAAGGTCCGGTCGGCCAGCCGCGCGTCAGCAATCCGAAGCGGCCGGTGGAAGGCTTCGCCTGCGCGCGCTCGGAGGTCAGCGGCCAGCGCCTGTGGGGCCTGTTCCGCGCCCGCTTCGGCACGCCGGAGGCCTTCTTCGCCGGGCATTTCGTCGCCAACTACTGCCCGCTGGTGTTCTTCGAGGGCGGCCGCAACCTCACCCCGGACAAGCTCCCGATGGCGGAGCAGCGCCCGCTGCTGGCCGCCTGCGACACGCACCTGCGCACGGTGATCGAGACGCTCGAGCCGGAATGGGTGGTCGGCATCGGCAACTGGGCGGAAAAGCGCGCCACGGAGTCGCTCGCCGGCCTGCCCGCGCTGAAGTTCGGCCGCATCCTGCACCCCAGCCCGGCCAGCCCCGCCGCCAACCGCGGCTGGGCCGAGGCGGCGACGCGGCAGCTGCTCGAGTTGGGGATCTGGCGGGACTGAGCGCCTTGTTCAGTGCCCGAACACGTCCGCGTCCAGCATCTCCGGATCCGGGCGATCGAGCGCACTGATCGCGGCCAGCTCCTCGGGCGTGAGCTCGAAGTCGAACACGTCCAGGTTCTGCGCCAGGCGCTCCGCGTTCGACGACTTCGGCACCGGCACGTAGCCGAGCTGGGTGTGCCAGCGCAGGACGATCTGCGCCGGGGTGCGGCCGTAGCGGGTGGCGACGTCGACGATCGCCGGATCCTGCAGCATGGCGTTGGCGCGGCCGAGCGGGCTCCAGGATTCGGTGACGATGCCGCGCGCCACATGCACCTCGACGTGGTCGGCGCGGGCGTGCCAGGGGTCGAGATGGATCTGGTTCACCTGCGGACACAGCCCGGCATCGAACAGCTGCTGCAGGTGGGCCGGCTTGAAGTTGGAAGTGCCGATCGCGCGCACCAGGCCGGCTTCCTGCACCTTCAGCAGGCCTTCGAAGGCCTCGACGTAGCGGCCCTGGTCGGGGTTCGGCCAATGCACCAGGAAGAGGTCGATGTAGTCCAGGCCGAGGCGCTCGAGGCTGGCCTCGCAGGCCTGGCGCACGCCGTCGATGCTGTGCCACTTGCGGTTGAACTTGGTGGTGACGAAGACCTCGTCGCGCCTGATGCCCGCGCGCCGGATGCCCGCGCCCACGCCGCGCTCGTTTTCGTAGTTCTCGGCGGTATCGATCAGGCGGTAACCGATGTCGAGCGCCAGCGCGACGGTCTCGGCGGCCTCGGCGTCGTTCATCGGCCAGGTGCCCAGGCCGAGCCGGGGCATCTGCACGCCGTTGGCGAGGGTGACGAGGGGAGCGGGAGCAATCGTGTTCATGGGAACCTCGGTAAGACGTCTGGGGGGACAGCAGGATTCCACATCCGGGGGGCATCCGTCACCCCGCGGCGCGCCTGCACACGGCCCGGGGCCGTGCGGGACTCAGCGCGCCAGCGGCAGCCTGAGCAGCGCGCGCGTGCCGCCCAGCGGGGCGTCCCGCAGATCGACCTCGCCGCCGTACAGCTCGGCGAGGTCTCGCACGATGGCGAGCCCGAGTCCCGAGCCGGGCGTGTTCTCGTCGGCACGCACGCCGCGCGCGAACACCGCCTCGCGCGCGGCGGCCGGCAGGCCGGGGCCGTCGTCGTCGATGCAGACCTGCAGCACGCCCGCGTCGTCGACCGCGCGCACCTCCACCCGGCCGGCGGCCCACTTGCAGGCGTTGTCGATCAGGTTGCCGAGCATCTCCTGCAGGTCCTGCGCCTCGCCGCGGAAAGCCAGGCCGTCGGCACAGGCGCTCAGGCTCACCTGCAAGCCGCGCCCGGCGTGCACCTTGTCCATCAGCCGCAGCAGCCCTTCGAGCACCGGCCGCAGCGGCGTGCGCAGGCCGGGCACGTCGACCGCGGCGGCGGCGCGCGAGCGCGCGAGGTGGTAATCGACCTGGCTGCGGGCGAGGGCCACCTGCTCGCCCACCAGACGGCTCAGCTCGGCCGCGGGGGCGTCATCGGCCGTCTGCGCGGCGGCGTTGGCGAGCACCGTGAGCGGCGTCTTCACCGCGTGGGCCAGATTGCCGGCGTGGGTGCGGGCGCGCGCCACGATCTCGGCGTTGCGCGCGAGCACGGCGTTGAACTCCTCGACCAGGGGCTGGATCTCGCTCGGGAAGCGACCGTCGATCGCGTGGCTGCGGCCGTCGCGCACCGCCGCCAGGCCGTCGCGCAGGTGGGCGAGCGGACGCAGGCCGACGCGCACCTGGAACAGCGCCGCCAGCGCCAGCCCGGCGGCGAGCAGCGCGAGCGCGATCGCCAGCAGGCGCTGGAAGCGCGCCACCGGTTCGGCGACCAGCGCCGCATTCGCGGCCACGATCACGCGCAGAGCCAGTTCGGGGCGCTCGGCCGGGCGCAGCACCTGCTCGATCATGCGCAGCGGCGCGCCGTCCGGCCCCTGGGTGGTGTGCGCGTGCAGCTCGCCATCGGCCGGGCGGTCGCCGGGCACCGCCAGCACCACGTCCCACAGCGAGCGCGAGCGCAAAACGCCCGGGCGGCCGCCCTCGGCTGCCGCCGCCCCGCCCTCGGCGGCCGCCGCGCCCTCCTCGCCGACGCGGTCGATCTGCCAGTAGAGGCCGGAATAGGGGCGCGCGAAGCGCGGATCGCTGAGCGCGGTGCGCAGGCCCGGCCGGCCCTCGGCGTCGACGGCGAGCTGGGCGGCGAGCTGGTTCAGGTGGGTGACGAGCTCGGTCTGGAACTGGCGCTCGACGTGCTCGGCGAACAGGCGGCCGAGCGCCCAGCCGGCCACCACCACGGTCAGCACCACCCACACCAGGGTGCCGGCGAACAGGCGCAGCCGCAGCGAGCGCGGGCCGGGGGACACGGCCGGCCTCAGCCCGGGCATGTGAGCCGGTAGCCCAGGCCGCGCACGGTCTCGATCAGCCCGGCGGGCAGCTTCTTGCGCAGGCGGGCGACGAAGACCTCGATGGTGTTGGAGTCGCGGTCGTAGTCCTGGGCGTAGATGTGTTCGGTGAGCTCGGTGCGCGACACGACCTCGCCGGCGTGGTGGATCAGGTAGGCGAGCACGCGGAACTCGTGGCTGGTCAGGCTCACCGGCTGGCCGCCGACGCTGACGCGCCCGCTGCGGGTGTCGAGCGCCAGCGGCCCGCACACCAGCTCGGCGCTCGCCTGGCCGGCCGCGCGCCGGATCAGCGCGCGGATGCGGGCGAGCAGCTCTTCCATGTGGAAGGGCTTGGTCAGGTAGTCGTCGGCGCCGGCGTCGATGCCGGCCACCTTCTCGTGCCAGTCGCCGCGCGCGGTCAGGATCAGCACCGGCATCGCGCGCCCGAGCGCGCGCCAGCGCTTGAGCACGGTGAGGCCGTCGACCAGCGGCAGGCCGAGGTCGAGCACCACCGCGTCGTAAGCCTCGACCTCGCCCATGTAGCCGCCGTCGCGGCCGTTGGCGGCGGTGTCGACCGCATAGCCGGCGGCCTGCAGCGTGGTGGCGAGCTGCGCGCACAGGGTCGGCTCGTCCTCGACGATCAGGATCCGCATCAGCGCCCTCCTCCGGGCGCCGCGCCGCGCCCCGCCCCGCCCCGCCCGGCGACATGGACGTCGCGGCCGCGGATGCGCTGCAGGCTGCCGTCGCGGGCGTCGAGCTCGAGCTCGAGCAGGTCGCCGCCCTTGCGCAGCAGCTTGATCTCGTACACCCAGCCGCCGTCCTCGCGTTCGAGCTCGACCTCGACGACCTCGCCCGGGTAGTCGCGCTCGACCTGCTCGAGCACCGCGCGCAGCGGCATCACCTCGCCCGCCTCGAGGGCGCGGCGGGCGCGCTCATGGTCGTCGCCGGCGAACGCGCCGCCCCAGGGCAGGAGCAGCGCAGCGAGCAGCGCGGACAATCCCACGGTCTTCCTGAGCATCACGGACTCCTCGATTGCTGGAGGGCAGTGCGCGACCGACGCAAACCGGCCGCCTGCGGTCACCCATTGACACTATAGGCCGCGCGCGCTGAACGCCACATGAACGCGCGCGCGGCCCGCGCCGCGCGGCTTCAGCCGGCGCGCAGCTCGGCGGTCAGGCGGCGGAGGTCGAGCGTGCTCGCGCGCTGCGCGATCTCGGGCGCGTAGCGCGTCTGAAGGGTCTTCGCCTGCTCGAACAGGCCGGTGAAGGACTGCCGGAGCGCGGCCGTGTCGAGCGTGCGGCCGCCGCCGTAGTACTGGCGCGCGACCTTGCCGATCGCCCAGGTGGTGGCGAAGGAGAAGGCCGAGCCGGTGGCCTGACTGCCGATCGCCCGTCCGGCGCCGCCCAGCACCTTGCCGAGCAGGCCGCCGATCAGCTTGCGGCCGAACTGCTCGACGTACTGCCCGGTCATGCCGACGCCGGTGGTGGCGAGGAAGTCCTTGATGTGGCCGCGGTCGAGCTCGTAGCCATGGGCCTTGCCGATGCGATACACCAGCCGCACCTGCAGCGGGATGATCGCCATCGAGGCCATCGACTGCGGCAGCAGCTCGAGGGCGCCGTTGAGGATGGCGGCGTTGAGGATCATGCGGTCGAGCGCGGCCGCGTCGGGGCCGCTCGCGGCCGCGGCCGGCTCCGGACGGTCGACACCACCCGCCGCGGACGGCCCCGCGCCGGCGTCGAAGCCGGGCAGCTCGGTGAGCGCGCCGGCAGCGGGCGCCTCGGCCACCGCCTCGGCCTCGTGGATGAAGGCCGCGGCCGCGCCGGCCTCGAGCCCGAGCAGGCCGGACAGGCGGGCGAGGAAGGCGGTCTCCTCGGCGCTGTGACGGCCGTCGGCCTCGCACACGCCGACGGCGAGCTCGAAGGCGAGCTGGCGCAGCCCGGGCTCGGCGAGCTCGGCCACCGCGGCCTCGAGGCTCAGGCGGCCGAGCAGCACGTCCTGGTAGAGCGGGATGAAGTCGATCTCGATGTCGCGACCGAGCGACTCGGCCACCTTGCGCACGTGCTCGCGCTCGCCTGCATCCTGCCGGCCATCGGCAAAGGCGGCCATCAGGCAGACGGCGACGAGGGAACGGGCTTGTCGGGTATTCATGGAACGGACTCCTGCTGGATGCGTGGAACGGGCACATGGGCGGCCGACGGCGGCGGCCCCGACGCCATGCTCGGCGTGCGCGCCTGAACGGACACTGAACGCGGGCCGCGCAAAAGGTTCGGCAACGTATCGTGTCGCGCTCCGGCGCCGCCAGGCTGGCAGAGGCCCACCTGCCTCCTCATAATCACGCATCGCCGGCCTGCCCGGCCACCCGCCACCGGATCGAGATCATGCATCAATCCATCGAACACCTCTTCACCAACAACAAGAACTGGTCCGAACGCATGCATGCGGAAGACCCCGATTACTTCCGCCGCCTGGTCAATCAGCAGACGCCGGAATACCTCTGGATCGGCTGCTCCGACAGCCGCGTGCCCGCCAACCAGGTGGTCGGCCTGGCGCCGGGCGAGGTCTTCGTGCATCGCAACATCGCCAACGTCGTGGTGCATACCGACCTCAATGCGCTGTCGGTGATCCACTACGCGGTGGAGATGCTGCGCGTGAAGCACATCCTGGTCGTCGGCCACTACGGCTGCGGCGGGGTCAAGGCGGCGATGAACGACAACAAGACCGGCCTCACCGACAACTGGCTGCGCCACATCCAGGACGTGCGCGACCGCCATCTCGACCGCCTCGAGCGCATCGATGACCCGGCGGCGCGCGCCAACCGCCTGTGCGAGCTCAATGCCATGCACCAGGTGGTCAACGTGTGCCAGACCTCGGTGCTGCGCGAGGCCTGGCAGCGCGGCCAGAACGTCACCGTGCACGGCTGGTGCTACAGCCTGGAGGACGGCCTGGTGCGCGACCTCGCCGTCAGCGCGGGCAGTCGCGAGGAGGCGGTGGAGCGCTACCGCGACGCGGCCGAGCGCGACTGAAGGCGCGGGCGCGAACGCGGCCATGCGCATCGGCATCGACCTCGGCGGGACCAAGATCGAGCTCGTGGTGCTCGACGCGGACGGCGGCGTGCGCTGGCGCAAGCGCGTGCCGACGCCGCGCGACGACTACCACGCCACGCTGGCGGCGATCGCGGCGCTGGTGGCGGAGGCCGAAGCGGCGGTCGGCGCCGGCGCCAGCGTCGGCATCGGCACGCCCGGCTCGCCGTCGCCGCGCGACGGCCGCCTCCGCAACGCCAACTCCACCTGCCTGAACGGTCAGCCGCTGCAGCATGACCTCGAGGCCGCGCTCGGGCGCCCGCTCCGGCTCGCCAACGACGCCAACTGCCTGGCGATGTCCGAGGCCGCCGACGGCGCCGGCGCCGGCGCGCGGACGGTGTTCGCGGCCATCCTGGGCACCGGCGTGGGCGGCGGCATCGTCGTCGAGGGCCGGCTGCTCGTCGGCGCCAACGCGATCGCCGGCGAGTGGGGCCACAACCCGCTGCCCCTGCCCGCGGTCGCCGACCTGCCCCTGCCGGCGTGCTACTGCGGGCGCGCCGGCTGCATCGAGGCCTACCTGTCCGGGCCCGGCATGGCCGCCGACCACCTGCGCCACGGCGGCGAAGCCCTCGACGCCGCCACCGTCACCGCGCGCGCCGCTGCCGGCGATGCGGCCTGCGACGCCACCCTGGCGCGCTACGAGGCCCGCCTCGCACGCGCGCTCGCGGGCGTGATCAACCTGCTCGATCCGGACGTGATCGTGCTCGGCGGCGGCCTGTCGCGCATCGAGCGGCTGTACGAGAACGTGCCGCGGCTGTGGGGCGCGTACGTGTTTTCGGACACGATCTCGACACGCCTGCTGCCGGCGCAGCATGGCGACGCCTCGGGCGTGCGCGGCGCCGCCTGGCTGTGGCCGGCCGCCGCGGGCTGAGCCGGCGGCGCGACGGGCGACGCGGATCGCGGCGGCGCCCTGCCCCCGCACTCAGACGTCGAGCGGATCCACGTCGAGCTGCCAGCGCAGCGCGCGCGCGCTGCGCTGGCGGTACAGCACCGCGACCCAGTCGGCGAGGAAGGCCTGCAGCGGGCCGCGCTGGTCGGCCTCGACCAGCAGCTGGGCGCGCTCGCGGCGCGCCAGCCGCGTCATGCGCATCGGCACCGGGTCGTAGAGGCGCACGCCCTCGGGCGCACAGGCCTCGGCGAGCCGGCGGGCGTGGCGCAGGAACTCGACCGCGTCCTCGAGCGCCGGCGCGTCGGCGCGCAGCATGGCCTGGTGGGTGAAGGGGGGAAAGCCCGCGGCGCGCCGTTCCTGCAGCGCCATGCGGGCAAAGGCATCGAAGTCGTGCTTCGCCAGGTGCAGATAGAGCGGGTGCATCGGGTATTCGGTCTGGATCAGCACCTCGCCGGGCAGCGTGCCGCGCCCGGCGCGGCCGCCGACCTGCATCAGCTGCTGGAACAGGCGCTCGGGGGCTCGGAAGTCGGCGGCGTGCAGCGATGAGTCGGCGCCGATCACGCCGACCAGCGTGAGCTTGGGGAAGTCGTGGCCCTTGGCCATCATCTGCGTGCCGACCAGGATGTCGGCCTCGCCGGCGGCGATGGTGTCGAGCAGCTTCTCCCACTGGCTGCGGGTGCGCGCGGCGTCGCGGTCCACACGCAGCACGCGCGCCTGCGGGAACAGCTCGGCCAGGCGCGCCTCGATGCGCTGGGTGCCGCGGCCGAAGGGCTGGATGTCCTGGTTGCCGCAGCTCGGGCAGGCGTGCGGGATCGAGCCGTCGCAGCCGCAGTGATGGCAGCGCAGGCGGCGGTCGGCAAGATGCACGACGAGGTTGGCCGAACAGTGCGGGCAGCGGCTCACCCAGCCGCAGGACGGGCACGACAGCACCGGCGCGTAGCCGCGGCGGTTGAGGAACACCAAGCTCTGCTCGCCGCGTTCCAGGCGCTGCGCGATCGCCGCCTGCAGCGCCGGGCTGAGGCCCTCGTCGAGCTTGAGGCGGCGGGTGTCGATGCAGCGCACGGCGGGCAGCGTGGCTGCCACCGCACGCTGGCTCAGGGTC
Source organism: Thauera sp. (assembly GCA_029286945.1). Lineage (GTDB taxonomy): Bacteria > Pseudomonadota > Gammaproteobacteria > Burkholderiales > Rhodocyclaceae > Thauera. Next base: position 9,436 of record JAREIX010000112.1, read on the forward strand.
TGCAGCGCATAGCGCTCGTTCCTGGCGTGATACCAGGTCTCGAGCGAGGGCGTGGCCGAGCCGAGCACCACCGGCACGTCGCGCTGGCGCGCCCGCCACACCGCGACGTCGCGCGCCGAATAGCGCACGCCCTCCTGCTGCTTGTAGGAGGCGTCGTGCTCCTCGTCGACCAGGATCAGGCCGAGCCGCGGCAGCGGCGCGAACACCGCCAGGCGGGTGCCGAGCACGATGTCGGCGCGCCCGCTGAGCGCCTGCACGAAGCCGCGCGAGCGCGCGCCGTCGGCGAGCGCCGAGTGCAGGCTGACCACGTTGGCGGCGGCGAAGCGCTGGGCCACGCGCTGCTCGAGCTGCGGCGTGAGCGCGATCTCCGGCACCAGCATCAGCACCTGGCGGCCCTGCGCCAGCATGTGCGCGGCCAGGCGCAGATAGACCTCGGTCTTGCCGCTGCCGGTGACGCCGTGCAGCAGCCAGGGGCGGAAGCCGGGCCCGCCGGCGCGGATGGCGTCGATCGCGGCGGCCTGCTCGGCCGTCAGCGCGGGCAGCGCGGCGCCCGCCGCGGCTGCGCCGTCGGCGCCCTGCTCCGCGCCCGACGCCTCCACCCGGGCCAGCCAGCCGCGGCGCAGCAGTTCGCCGACCGCCTCGCCGCCGTCGAGCGCGCGGATGACGCTGCGCCGCCACGGGCCGCGCTCGCCGGCGCGCGCCTGCAGCAG
>JAREIX010000338.1 GCA_029286945.1 Thauera sp.
CGACACGACGCTGAGCACCGACCAGAAGGCGCTCGCCATCAACCTGGACAAGTACAAATACGGCTCCATCGTCGAGATCGGCGCAGGGCAGGAGGTGGCACGCCGCTTCTTCCACGTCGGCGCCGCAGCCGGCACCATCGCCAAGACCATGTCGGCCTACGACATGGCGGTGAGCGACGACATCTATGGCCACGTCGACCGCTACGTCAGCCGCGCCCGCCTGCTGCAGATGCTCGACAAGGAGTTCACCCAGGTCGTCGCGCGGCTGGCCCACGTGCGGCCCCGGAACACCACCTTCTTCGCCTACGCCGCCACCGTCACCGCGCGCAGCTTCAAGCAGAAGAACGAGTGCCACGGCTGGGTCGGCATCCGCCTGCAGCTGCACCCCGGGGCCGAGCCGAGCGACGTGGTCATGCACGTGCGCATGCTCGACAACGACAACGCGCTGCAATCCGAGGCGCTCGGCATCCTCGGCGTCAACCTCATCCACGGTGCCTTCTTCCACCACGACCAGCCCGAGTGGGTGGTGGAGGGCCTCGCCGACGGACTCGGCTCCGAGCGCATCGAGGTCGACCTCATCCACTTCTCCGGCCCCTATTTCGAGGAAGTGGAGAACCGCCTGATGAACCTGCACCTGATCCGCAGTTGGCTCACGCGCGCGGTGGTGTTCAACCCGCAGGGCGAGGTGGTGGTGCCGGGCGAGCTCCTCTACCGCAAGCCGGTGATGGTCATGCGCGGCAGCTTCAAGCCGGTCACCCTGGTCAATGTGGACATGATGAGCGCCGGCGTGCGCCAGTTCAGCCAGCTCGCCGCGGTCGACGACAACGAGATCGTCTCGCTCGCCGAGATCACCATGAACTCACTGATCAGCGGCGACAACGTGGACGGCGCCGACTTCCTCGCCCGCATCGACCTGCTCGCCTCGCAGGGCTACACGGTGATGATCTCGGACTACGTGCGCTTCTTCCGCCTGCGCGCCTACCTCCGGCGCTACACGCAGAAGCCGATCGGCATCGTGCTGTCGGTGCGCGACTTCGCCTTCCTGTTCGACGAGAAATACTACGAGGGCCTGGAGGGCGGCATCCTCGAGGCCTTCGGCAAGCTCTTCCCGGACAACACCCACGTCTACGTGTACCCCTCGCGCCCGCGCGGCACCGACGCCTCCGCCACGGTCACCCTCGACAACGTGGCCGTCCCCGACAACCTGCGCCACCTGCTCGCCCACCTCAAGGAGAACGACAAGCTGGTCGCGGTGCAGCCGCACGACGACACCCACCTGCACATCGACATCGGCGAGGTGCTGACCGGCCTGCGCCGCGGCCGCGGCGAGTGGGAGGCCGACGTGCCCGAGGCGGTTGCGCAGCGCGTCATCGACAAGCGCCTGCTCGGCTACGACACCGAGTGAGCCGCCCCCGCGCGCGCCTGAACACCCGAGGACCCTGCCCTACGCGGGGTCTTTTTTTGAACTTCGGCGGCCGGCGTGGTCTGTTTTAATGCGGCGCAACATCCGCGCCGCAGGCTTGCACCGGCCTTCTTCCTTTCGACCCCGCGCCCGCGCCATCCTGCGCGCAGCGCATCCGCACCGGCCCGGAGCACGGACATGAGCCCGCGAACCGCCCCGCTCTCCCCCCTCGAACACGCCCACGCCCGCACGGCCGACGAGGTCCTGTCGGCGCTGGACAGCTGCCCGACGGGCCTGTCCGCGGACGAAGCCGCGCGCCGCCTCGCCGAGGTCGGCCCCAACCGCCTGCCCGAGCCGCCCCGGGACGGGCTGCTGAAGCGCTTCTTCAAGCACTTCAACGACGTGCTCATCTACGTGCTGCTCGGCGCCGCGGCGATCACCGCCACGCTCGGCCACTGGATCGACACAGGCGTCATCCTCGGCGTGGTGGTCATCAACGCCATCATCGGGTTCATCCAGGAAGGCAAGGCCGAGGAGGCGCTCGCAGGCATCCGCAAGATGCTGTCGCTGCGCGCCGACGCCTGCCGCGACGGCCAATGGAGCGCTGTGGACGCCGACGGCCTGGTGCCCGGCGACGTCGTGCGCCTGCGCTCGGGCGCGCGCGTGCCGGCCGACCTGCGCCTGATCGAGGCCACCAACCTGCGCATCGAGGAGTCCGCGCTCACCGGCGAGTCCGTGCCCGCCGACAAGACCACCGCGGCGGTCGCCGCCGATGCCGGGGTGGGCGACCGCCTCGGCATGGCCTACTCGGGCACCCTGGTCGCCGCCGGGCGCGGCACCGGCGTGGTCGTCGCCACCGGCCCCGACACCGAGCTCGGCCGCATCAACCGCCTGATCGCCGAGGTGCAGACCCTGCAGACCCCGCTCACCCGGCAGAT
>JAREIX010000113.1 GCA_029286945.1 Thauera sp.
TCTTCGTGCGGGCCGTGTTCATCGAGAACATGGCGCTCGCCTTCGTCCTCGGCATGTGCACCTTCATCGCGATCTCGAAGAAGGTGGAGACCGCGATCGGCCTGGGCATCGCGGTGATCGTGGTGCAGACCATCACCGTGCCGGCCAACAACCTGATCTACACCTACCTGCTGCGCGAGGGTGCGCTGGCGTGGGCCGGGCTGCCGGACGTTGACCTGTCCTTCCTCGGCCTGCTGTCCTACATCGGCGTGATCGCGGCGATCGTGCAGATCCTCGAGATGCTGCTCGACAAGTACGTGCCCAGCCTCTACAACGCACTCGGCGTGTTCCTGCCGCTGATCACGGTGAACTGCGCGATCATGGCCGGCTCGCTGTTCATGGTCGAGCGCGACTACAACCTGGCCGAGAGCACGGTGTACGGCATCGGCTCGGGCGCCTCGTGGGCGCTCGCGATCGCGCTGCTCGCCGGCATCCGCGAGAAGCTCAAGTACAGCGACGTGCCGGAAGGCCTGCAGGGCCTGGGCATCACCTTCATCACCATCGGCCTGATGTCGCTCGGCTTCATGTCCTTCTCGGGCGTGCAGCTCTAAGGAGATCGTCAAACGATGAATACCGAAATCATCCTCGGCATCGGGATGTTCACCGCCATCGTGCTCGCGCTGGCCGTGTTCATCATCGCTGCCCGCTCGAAGCTGGTGTCGTCGGGCGACGTCACCATCGACATCAACGGCGAGAAGAAGATCACCGTGCCCGCCGGCGGCAAGCTGCTGCAGACCCTGGCCGGCAGCGGCCTGTTCCTGCCCTCGGCCTGCGGCGGTGGCGGCACGTGCGCGCAGTGCAGGTGCATCGTCAAGGAGGGCGGCGGCTCCATGCTGCCCACCGAGGAGTCGCATTTCACCAAGCGCGACGCCAAGGAAGGCTGGCGCCTGTCGTGCCAGACGCCGGTCAAGCAGGACATGAAGGTCGAGGTCCCGGAGGAGGTCTTCGGCGTCAAGCGCTGGGAATGCACCGTCGAGTCGAACCCCAACGTCGCCACCTTCATCAAGGAGCTCACGCTGCGCCTGCCCGAGGGCGAGGACGTGCACTTCCGTGCCGGCGGCTACGTGCAGCTCGAGTGCCCGCCGCATGTCGTCAACTACAAGGACTTCGACATCCAGGACGAGTACCGCGGCGACTGGGACAAGTTCAACCTCTGGCGCTACGTCTCCAAGGTGGACGAGACGGTGATCCGCGCCTACTCGATGGCCAACTACCCCGACGAGAAGGGCGTGGTGAAGTTCAACATCCGCGTCGCCTCGCCCCCGCCGGGCAAGGACGACATCCCGCCGGGCAAGATGTCGTCGTGGGTGTTCAACCTCAAGAAGGGCGACAAGGTCACGGTGTATGGGCCGTTTGGCGAGTTCTTCGCGCGCGACACCGACCACGAGATGGTCTTCATCGGCGGCGGCGCGGGCATGGCGCCGATGCGCTCGCACATCTTCGACCAGTTGAAGCGCCTGCACAGCAAGCGCCGGATCACCTTCTGGTACGGCGCGCGTTCGATGCGCGAGGCCTTCTACGTCGACGAATTCGACAAGCTGGCGGCCGAGAACCCGAACTTCACCTGGCACCTCGCGCTCTCCGACCCGCTGCCGGAGGACAACTGGACCGGCTATACCGGCTTCATCCACAACGTGCTGTACGAGAACTACCTCAAGGACCATCCGGCCCCGGAGGACTGCGAGTTCTACATGTGCGGTCCGCCGATGATGAACGCGGCGGTGATCAAGATGCTGCTGGACCTCGGCGTCGAGCGCGAGAACATCATGCTCGACGATTTCGGCGGCTGATCGTCGCCCCCGCTTGTGCGGCGGCCCGAACCGGGGCCCCGCGCCGCGCACGGCCCGCAGCCCGGCCCGAGACGGCAGGCTGCGGGCCTTCTTGCGTTCACCGGGACCGGGTGGCCGCAGCCGCGAACGTTCAGCGCGACATGCGGTAGGCGAACTGGCCGAGCAGCTCGTGCAGCGCGAACCAGCCGGCGTAGGCGGTGTTCTGGCTGGGCAGCTCGACGAGCGCCTGGTCCGCGCCCGTCTCCGCGTCGCCGCCGCCCAGCCAGGCGGTGGGGGCGGGCACGACCTGCAGGCCCGCCGCCTCGAAGGCCTCGCGGGCGCGCGTCATGTGCATGGCGTGGGTCACGAGCAGGATCCGCCGCACCCCCGCCGCCTCGAGGTGCACCGCCGAGAAGCGAGCGTTCTCGCGCGTGTCGCGCGAGGCGGACTCCACCCAGCGTGCGCGCACGCCGTAGTCCTGCTCCAGCGTGCGCTGCATCAGCAGCGCCTCGGGCGTGTCGCCGCGGGGGGCGCCGCCGCTCACCAGCACGGGCAGACCGCGGCTGCGGGCGAGATGCGCGGCGTAGCGCAGGCGCTCGAGCGCGAGCCGGTTCACCGTCTCGCCACCGAACTCGGGCGCGTGCGTCCGCCGTCCGGCGCCGAGCACCACGATCGCCTGCGCGCCGCGTGCCGCCGCTTCATCGAGCGCTTCGGCATGCTCCACCTGCCGGACCAGCCAGCTCACGCTGAAGGGGGTGATCAGCAGCAGGTTGAGCACGACGCCCGCCCACGCCAGCCACTGGCCGAGGCGCGGCCGGCTGCGCAGCAGCAACAGGCCGGCGACCACCGGGATCAGGGGCAGCAGCGGCGGCAGCAGCATGACGGCAGCCAGCTTCTTGAGCCAGAAGAGCAGGGCGGAGGGGTCGAAGCTCATGATCGGATGGCGAGTACTGCGGCGGTTGAGGGCAAAGGTTGAAGGGGCGGTCTTCGGCGCGGCGCGGCGCTGGCCGCAGCGCGCGCTGTCCGCCGCCGGGGCGCGTTTGTCGGGCCGTGTGGCGCCAAGTATTATCCGGGCATTGCGTCCGTCCTGGCCAACATGCCTGCAGCCCTGCGCCTCTCCCGTCGCCGTCCCGTCCGTGCCCGCGGATCGCAGCCGCGCATCAATGCGCCCGATCCCGGCGGAGGCGCGCATGGGCGTGCGTGAGGCGCTGTGGCTGATCGGGCTGGCGCTGGCCGGGTACGCGGCGTGGCAGTTCGTGCGCGCCTTGCGCGCGCCGCGAGCGGGCACGGGCGAAGCGGCCGGGGCTCGAGAGCCGGGTGATGCGCGTGGCGGCAAGGGCGGTGCCGCGCTGGGGTCGTCGATGCGGCCCACGGCTTCCGCCGCCACAGCCGCCGCGCCGGCGCGGGAGGATGAGGACGACGCCTTCCTCGATTACGCACCGCTGCCGGGTCCGCAAGGCGACGTGCCCCTTGCCGCGGAAACGGCGCCGCCGGCGCCCGCGCAGCCCGATGTGTTCCAGCTCGAGCTCGAGAACTCGCGCCTGCGCCAGGCGCTGCAGGCGCAGCGCGACCTGGTCGAATTGCAGCAGCACGAGATCGACCGCCTGGTGGCGGACATCACGACCCTGCAGGACGAGCTCGATCGCCTGCGCGAGCAGCCCACGAGCTCGCCCGAGTACGCCGAGGCGCTGGTGCTCGCCGCCCAGGGGCTCAATGCCGAGATGATCGCGAGCCGCTGCGGCATCACCCTGGCCGAGGCCGAGTTGGTGCTGTCGCTCGCGCGCCAGGGTGAGGGGGCGCCATGAAGCGCGCCACCGCGACGCGTTCCTCCGCGCCATCCCCTGCCCACGCCCCGACGGCTTCGACCCCGCGCTCTCCTGTGCACGCCGCGAGGCGGCAGGCTCTGCTGAAAGCGGGGCTGGCGCTCGCCGCAGCGCTCGTCCTCGGTGTGCTCGGGCTGGCCGTGGGCGAGCGCGGGGAGGGGCCATCCGGCGCGGGGGAGGGCGGGCTCGTTGGCGGCTCTGCGGCGCCCTCACGGCCGACCCCCTCACCGGCTTCCTCCGCTGCAGTCCCGTCTTCCGCGCCCGCGCAACCGCCTCCCATGCAGTCGGCCCCCGCGCAGGACGCGAACCTGCACGCCACCCCGTCGGCGTTCGCGCCCGCTCCGTCCGCAGCGCCGGCGCCCCCGGCCGGCGCGCAGGCTGGCATGGTCCTCGCGGCACCCTTTCCGGCCCTGCCTCAGTCGCCCGCCGCGGCCGCATCCGTCCCGGCCCCCGTCCCGCCCTCGGCGCCGCTGTCCGTGGCCGGCGCTGCCGCGGGCAGCATCGGCGCCGACCTGTCGCCGATGCACCGCGCGCCGGAGTCAGGCGCGCCAGCGCCCGCCGACGGCCTGCTCCTGCCGGCGGCCGCGCTGCGCGCGGGCGGGCCGGGCTACCGGATCCAGCTCGGCGTCTTCGGCGACTCGGCCAACGCGCTCAAGCTGCATCAGCGCCTCGCCGCCGAGGGTTACCCGGCCCACATCCAGAGCCGGGTCGTGGTCGGGCCGTTTGCCGATCGCGCGGCGGCCGAGAAGGCGCGCCAGGCGCTGCGCCAGTCCGGCCTGGGCGGCGGCGTGCTGGTGGCGCCCGAGCGTAAGAAGTGAGCGGCAGCGCGGGCAAGGTGCCCCGGCTGCGCGCGGCGCGCTCGGGAAGACGGGCGGGTACAATGCCGGCTCCACAATCACGGAGACTCGCACCCATGGCCCGTCAGATCATCACGACTTCAAACGCCCCCGCCGCGATCGGCCCCTATTCGCAGGCGGTCAAGGTCGGCAACCAGGTCTTCACCTCCGGCCAGATCGGCCTCGACCCCGTCACGATGGAGATGGTCGATGGCATCGAGGCGCAGGCCCGCCAGGTGTTCGCCAACCTCAAGGCGGTTGCCGAGGCTTCCGGCGGTTCGCTCGGCAACGCGGTCAAGCTCACCATCTACCTGACCGACCTGGCCAACTTCGGCGTGGTCAACGAGATCATGAAGTCGTGCTTCAGCGAGCCCTTCCCGGCCCGCTCCACCGTCGGCGTGCGCGAGCTGCCGCGCGGTGCGCTGGTGGAAGCCGAGCTGGTGCTGGTGCTCGACTGAGCATCGTCCGCGGCAGTGGGAGCAGTGGAGTTGCCGCAGGCCTGGGCCGGTGTCGGCCAGCAGCTGGCCGGACGCCTGGCCAGGCTCGACCTGCGCGCTCCGCGCGACCTGCTGCTGCATCTGCCCCTGCGCTATGAGGACGAGACCCGGCTGACGCTGATCGCCGTCGCCCGCGCCGGCTTTGCCGCGCAGATCGAGGGCGAGGTGCTGTCGGCCGAGGTCACGCTGCGCCCGCGCCGCCAGCTCGTGGTGCGCGTCGCGGACGGCAGCGGCACGCTGGTGGCGCGCTGGCTCAACTTCTACCCCTCGCAGCAGAAGCAGCTCGCGCCCGGCCGCCGGGTGCGGCTGTTCGGCGAGGTGCGCGGTGGCTTCTTCGGCGACGAGATGGTGCACCCGCGCGTGCGCAGCGTGGCGGTGGGCGAGCCGCTGCCCGCGGCGCTGACGCCGGTGTATCCGACCACCGCCGGCGTGGGCCAGGCGACGCTGCGCAAGCTGGTGGACCAGGCGCTGCGGACCGAGCCGCTCGACGAGCTGCTCCCCGCCGCGTGGCTGGACCGCCTCGGCCTGCCTGGCTTCGCCGCGTCGCTGCGTGCGCTGCATCGTCCCGCCCCGGACGCCGACCCGCATGCGCTCGAGAGCCGCAGCCACCCGGCCTGGCGGCGGATGAAGTTCGAGGAGCTGCTGGTGCAGCAGCTCTCCCTGCGCCGCGCCTATCTGGCGCGCCGCGCACGGGCGGCGGTGGCGCTGCCGGCACGCGGCGCACTCACCGCCGCGCTGCTCGCCAGCCTGCCGTTCCGCCCCACTGCGGCCCAGGCCCGCGTCCAGGCCGAGATCGCCGCCGACCTTGCCGCGGCGCATCCGATGCAGCGCCTGCTGCAGGGCGACGTGGGCTCGGGCAAGACCCTGGTCGCCGCGCTCGCCATGCTGCAGGCGGTGGAGAACGGCTGGCAGGCGGCGATGATGGCGCCCACCGAGATCCTCGCCGAGCAGCACTGGAAGAAGCTCTCCGCCTGGCTGGCGCCGCTCGGGCTGGAGGTGGCGTGGCTGTCGGGCAGCCGCCGGAAGCGCGCGCGCGAGGCCGAGCTCGCCCGCCTGGCGAGCGGCGAACTGCTGCTCGCGGTCGGCACCCATGCGCTGATCGAGGACCCGGTGACGCTGCCGCGCCTGGCGCTGGCGGTGGTCGACGAGCAGCATCGCTTCGGCGTGCGCCAGCGCCTGGCGCTGCGCGAGAAGGGCGACGAGGGCCGGCGCCCGCACATGCTGATGATGTCGGCGACGCCGATCCCGCGCACGCTGGCGATGACGCACTACGCCGATCTCGACGTCTCGGTGCTCGACGAGCTGCCGCCCGGGCGAACGCCGATCCGCACCCGGCTGGTGTCGGATGCGCGCCGTGAGCAGGTCATCGCCCGCCTGCGCGCGGCCTGCCTGGGCGGCCGCCAGGCCTACTGGGTGTGCCCGCTGATCGAGGAGTCCGAGGCCCTGCAGCTGCAGACCGCGCAGGACACCTTCGCCGCGCTGGTCGAGGCGCTGCCTGAGCTGCGCATCGGCCTCGTCCATGGCCGGCTGAAGAACGACGAGAAGTCCGCCACCATGACCGCCTTCGCCGCGGGCGAGCTCGACGTGCTGGTGGCCACCACGGTGATCGAGGTCGGTGTCGACGTGCCCAACGCCAGCCTGATGGTGATCGAGCACGCCGAGCGCTTCGGCCTCGCCCAGCTCCACCAGCTGCGCGGGCGGGTGGGGCGCGGCACGGCCGAATCCGAATGCATCCTGATCTATGCCCAGCCCCTGTCCGCGACCGGGCGGGCGCGGCTCAAGGTCATCTACGAGAACACCGACGGCTTCGCGATCGCGCGCGAGGACCTGCACATCCGCGGCCCGGGCGAGTTCGTCGGTGCGCGCCAGAGCGGCGTGCCGCTGCTGCGCTATGCCGATCTCGAGGGCGACGTCGATCTGATCGAGCCGGCGCGCGAGCTGGCCGAGGAGCTGCTCGGCAACGATCCGGCCACGGCGCAGGCCTTGATGCTGCGCTGGCTGGGCGGACGCGAGGCCTTGCTGCGCGCATGAAGCCGATTTCCCCTCTTCGCCCCGGCGCCGGCCGGAGCAGGCAAGCGCGCCGGCCCGCGTCCCGCGGCGCCCGCTGCGCGCGCCGGTGACTTCACCGCTCCCGATCGTTTTCCCATGCGTCCGCTGATCGCCTTTCCGCTCCATACCGGCCCCCGCCACGAGACCTGGCTCGCGCATCCGCCGCGCGCGTCCATGCCTGCTGCGTTGCGCCCCTGGTTGCGCGATGCGGGCTCGCTGACCGCGCGCATCCGCGCGCGCTGCGAGCGCTTCGCGGTGCAGGTGGTGTGCCAGCATCTGGGCCCGGTGCATCGCGACGAGGCGCTGCTGCTCGGCCTGCGGCCGGGTGAGCGCGCCTGGGTGCGCGAGGTGCTGCTGGTGGCCGAGGGCCGGCCGGTGGTGTTCGCGCGCTCGCTGCTGCCGCGGCGCAACGTGCGCGGGGCGTGGAACCTCTTTCACGGCATCGGCTCGCGGCCGCTCGGCCAGGCCCTGTTCGCCGACCCGGCGATCAGCCGGCTGCCCCTGGCCTGCCGGCGACTGGACCGGCGCGATGCGCGGTATCATCGCGCCCTGGCCGCGCTGACCCGACACGCCCCCGCGCAATCGATGCCGCGCGCCCTGTGGGCACGGCGCTCGATCTTCCTGCTGCGCGGCAGTGCGCTGATGGTGAGCGAGGCCTTTCTCCCCCCGATCCTGGAACTTCCCCGATGACGTCCGGCATGAGCCTGAACGACAAGCTGCCTCATTACATCCGCCTGATGCGGATCGACAAGCCGATCGGCACCCTGCTGCTGCTGTGGCCCACGCTGTGGGCGCTGTGGATGGCGGCAGGCGGCTGGCCGCCCGCGCACGTGCTGGTGATCTTCGTGATCGGCACCTTCCTGATGCGCTCGGCCGGCTGCGTGATCAACGACTACGCCGACCGTGACTTCGACGGCCACGTCGAGCGCACCCGCAACCGCCCGCTGGCTACGAAATCGGTCAGCCCGCGCGAGGCTCTGCTGCTGGCAGCCGGCCTGTCGCTGCTGGCCTTCGTGCTGATCCTGCCGCTCGAGCCGCTGGTGATCGGGCTGTCGGTGCCGGCGCTGTTCCTCGCCGCCAGCTACCCCTTCACCAAGCGCTTCTTCGCCATCCCGCAGGCCTACCTCGGCATCGCCTTCGGCTTCGGCATCCCGATGGGCTTCGCCGCGATCGTGGGGGAGGTGCCGACGGTCGCCTGGCTGATGCTGCTCGCCAACGTGTTCTGGGCAGTCGCCTACGACACCGAGTACGCGATGGTCGATCGCCCGGACGACCTCAGGATCGGCATCAAGACCTCGGCGATCACCTTCGGCCGCTTCGACGTCGCCGCCGTGATGCTGTGCTATGCGGCTGCGCTCGGTCTGCTCGCCGTGGCCGGCGTGCAGACCGGCGCCGGGGCGGCGTATTACCTCGGGCTCGCCGCCGCCGCGGGCATCGCCGCCTATCACTACACGCTGATTCGCGCCCGCGACCGCGCCGACTGCTTCAAGGCCTTCCGCCACAACAACTGGCTGGGCGCGGTCGTCTTCGCCGGCGTCTTCGTCGACCAGCTGCTGCGGGCGGGCTGAGCGGCGCGGGCGCGCGGCCGCCGACCGCCGCCGCGACGCGTACCCGCTGCCGATCGTCCGCCGCCGTCCCTTTCAGAACCCTCCATCTGCGGATTTCGTCCATGCACTTCATGACCGCCCTCCGCGCTGCCTGGCAGCAGCGCGACAGCCTGCTCTGCGTCGGCCTCGACCCCGATCCGGCGAAGTTCCCCGCCCACCTGAAGGGCCGGCCCGATGCCATCTTCGAATTCTGCAAGGGCATCGTCGACGCCACCGCCGACCTGGTGTGCTGCTTCAAGCCGCAGATCGCCTACTTCGCCGCCCACCGCGCCGAGGACCAGCTCGAGGCGCTGATCGCGCACATCCACGCCGCCCACCCCGACACCCCGGTGATCCTCGACGCCAAGCGCGGCGACATCGGCAGCACCGCCGAGCAGTATGCGATCGAGGCCTTCGAGCGCTTCAAGGCCGACGCGATCACGGTCAATCCCTACATGGGCCGCGACTCGGTCGATCCCTACCTGGCCTACCCCGACAAGGGCGTGATCCTGCTCTGCCGCACCTCCAATCCGGGGGGCTCGGACCTGCAGTTCCTCGAAGTCGAGACGCCGCGCGGCCGCATGAAGCTCTACGAGCACGTCGCGCGCACGGTGGCCGAGGACTGGAACGCCAGCGGCAACTGCGGCCTGGTGGTCGGCGCCACCTTCCCGGCGGAGATCGCCCGCGTGCGCGCACTGACCGGCGACATGCCCTTGCTGGTGCCCGGCATCGGCGCGCAGGGCGGCGACATCGCCGCGACGCTGGCCGCCGGCCGCACGGCGAACGGTAGCGGGCTGATGATCAACTCCTCGCGCGCCGTCCTCTATGCCGGCAAGGGGGAGGACTTCGCCGTGGCCGCGCGCAAGGTGGCGCTCGACACCCGCGACGCGATCAACGCCCAGCGCTGAGCGCACGCGGGCCGAGGCGCGTGCAACTTCGCGCCGGCGGGCGCGTCAATGCTCGTCCCTGCCTCGCCCGCCCATGACACGCATCCATCACGAGACGCCCGAATGAAATACGATGACCTGCGCGACTTCATCACCCAGCTCGAGGCCCGCGGTGAGCTCAGGCGCATCCGGGTGCCGGTCGACACCCACCTCGAGATGACCGAGATCGCCGACCGCGTGCTGCGCGCCGGCGGCCCCGCCTTGCTGTTCGAGAAGCCCGTGACCCAGGGCGTGCCGCAGGCCATTCCCGTGCTCGCCAACCTCTTCGGTACCCCGCAGCGGGTGGCGATGGGCATGGGCGAGGACGTCGCCGACGGCAACTGGAGCACGCCGCTGAGGGAAGTGGGCAAATTGCTCGCCTACCTCAAGGAGCCCGAGCCGCCCAAGGGCCTGAAGGACGCCTGGGAGAAGCTGCCGGTGCTCAAGCAGGTGCTCAACATGGCGCCCAAGGAAGTGCGCTCCGCGCCCTGCCAGCAGGTGGTGTGGCAGGGCGACGAG
>JAREIX010000339.1 GCA_029286945.1 Thauera sp.
TGGCGGGCGATCAGCACCAGGCAGGCGACGTTGGCGGCGAGCGCGAGCAGCGCGATGCCCATCATGCCCACCGGCTCGGGCATCGCGCCGGCGAGCATGCGGCGCACCACCTCGGCGAGTGCGCCGAGCGCCAGCACCAATTGCAGCACGCCGGCCAGCCGCGCCGCGGCGAGCTGGTGGCGCGCCGCCCGGCCTACCGCGTAGAGCGCGACGCCATACACCGCGGCGTCGGCGAACATGTCCATGGCGTCGGCGATGAGCCCCGCCGAGCGTACCCACAGGCCGGCGCCGAGCTCCACCACGAACATCAGCGCGTTGATCGCGAGCAGCGCCCACAGCACACGCGCCTCGGCCGCGTCGTCGGCGGGCGCAGCGGCCTGCGCCTCGCCGGCGGCCAGCGCCCGCGACTCGGCCAGCTCGGCGCCGTAACCCAGCGGAACCAGGCGCGCCAGGATCTGCGCCGGATCGCCGTCGTGATCCACCGTCAGCCGCCGCCCGGCGAGGTCGAACGCCAGCGCCGCCACCGGCGCATCGGCCAGGCGCAGGCGGATCATCTGCTCCTCGGAGGGGCAATCCATGCCGGGGATGCGGAACACGCTGCGCGTGCGCGCCTCCACGGTACCGGCGCGCGCGGCAGGCGCAGCGGCCACGGCCGCCTCGACGCCAGCCTTCGCGGCAGCGCCCGCCAGGGCACCGCCCGCGCCCTGCGCCACGCCGTCACCCGCCACCCGCGGCTGCAACCGCGGCTTCGGCGCCGCGCCTCCGCACTGGCCGCAGCACGCGCCCGCGCCGTGATCCACGTGATCCATCGACGGCTTCTCGCTCACCCCCCGCTCCCCTACCGCACGACTGGCTTGCGGAACAGCGGCGCGAGCTGCATGTCCGCCTTCATCACGTGGTCCACCAGCCACTTGCGCAGGAAGGCGGTGATCTCGCCGCTCTGCGCCTTGACGCCCTCCACCCCACCGTCCGGGTCCTCGAGCGTGGCATGGATGCGTTGCGCGAGGACGTCGATCTCGGCCAGCAGCGCGCGGTGCTCGCGCTTGTGCTGGTCGAGGTGGAGGTAGCCGTAGGCGATCTGGATGCGCTCCTCGCGCTCGAAATGGTATTCGGCGTAGCGCCGCAGTTCGGCCAAGGCCAGATCGACGTTACGCGGGTCGTCCGGAAAGCGCAGCACGAGCTCGACCGTGTTGATGAGCAGGATCAGGTAGCGGTGGTCGGCGTCGATGTCGTCGTGGCCGATACGGAATTGTGGTCGCCAGAAGATGGGCATGGGAGCCTCGGGAGTCGTTCAGGAGCGTGGAGACGCGGATGGCGCGATTGTCGCCGATGCGGCGGCGGCGCACATCATGCGCCGGCCTCGCGCCCTGCGCCGCGACGGAAGACCAGGCTGAGGTTGTTGGCCGGCATGTCGACCACCTCCTCCAGCACGAAGCCGCAGCGCTGCGCCTCGGCCTCCACCGCCTCCAGGTCGCGCACCGCGAAGCGCGCATCGATGCTGCGCAGCCATTCGTCGAACTCGGCGTTGCTCGGCGCGGTGTGCGCGCCGCCGCGGCGGTAGGGGCCGTAGCAGACCACCACGCCGCCTGCGGGCAGGACCTCGGCCGCGCCGGCAAACAGCGCGGGCGTGGTCTGCCAGGGCGAGTAGTGCAGCACGTTGATCGCCACGATCGCATCCGCCGCGGCGACCGGCCAGGGCGTGGCGGCGAGGTCGAAGCACAGCGGCGGCAACACGTTGGGCAAGGCGGCGTGCGCTGCCCAGTCGGTGATCGAGGCCATCGCCGCGGGGTCGGCGTCGCTCGGCAGCCAGCGCAGCGCGGAGAGGTGGCGGGCAAAATGCACCGCATGCTCGCCGGTGCCGCTGCCGAGCTCGAGCACCAGGCCCGCAGTCGGCAGCACGCGCTGCAGCACGGCCAGGATGGGGTCGCGGTTGCGGGCGGCGGAGGGTGAGAACTGGCGGCGGTCGAAGGTCGGCATGGGGTTGGGCGGGCAAGGTGAAGGATGTCGCGATTATCGCCTGCTCTGCGCCGGGCGCCGGCACCTCCAGCCCGGACGATTCGGGCCGGGCATCTCGTCCGCCTCGCCGTCAGAGCGCAGCGGACTCACATGGCGCTTGTCGATGGAATCGCTCGGGCAACGGATAGATGCGCAAACGCGCACACCAAGGCTGAGATAATGCCCCACCCTCTTCACCGCCCCACCCCGCCATGACCACGCCCACCAAACCCCTCGCCGGCATCAAGGTCGTCGAGCTCGGCACCCTCATCGCCGGCCCCTTCGCCGCGCGCATCCTCGCCGAGTTCGGCGCCGAGGTG
>JAREIX010000340.1 GCA_029286945.1 Thauera sp.
GCCAGCCGCTGCAGTCGCGCCGGGTGCTCAAGGAATTGCAGGAGCTCTGATGATCGAACTCGGCGTCAACATCGACCACGTCGCCACGCTGCGCCAGGCGCGCCGCACCTGGGAGCCCGATCCGGTGTGGGCGACGGTGGAGGCCCACCTCGGCGGTGCGGATGGCATCACCATCCACCTGCGCGAGGACCGCCGCCACATCAACGACGAGGACGTGCGCCGGCTCGCCGAGCTCACCCAGGTCAAGCTCAACCTCGAGATGGCCGCCACCGACGAGATGGTCGCGATCGCCTGCCGCACGAAGCCGCAGATGGCGATGCTGGTGCCCGAGGGCCGCCACGAGGTCACCACCGAGGGCGGGCTCGACGTGTTGTCGCAGGAGGCGCGCCTGAAGGATGTGATCGCCCGCCTGGCCGACGCCGGCATCGTCACCAGCGTGTTCATCGACGCCGAGGTCGAGCAGATCGAGGCCGCCGCCCGCATCGGCGCGCGCGTGTGCGAGATCCACACCGGCCCCTATGCCCACGCCTTCCACGCGGCGGGCCGAGACGCCGAGGCGCCCGCGGTGCTCGCCGAGCTCGACAAGATCCGCCTCGCGGGCGAGGCGGTGCGTCGCCTCGGTATGCGCTTCAACGCCGGCCACGCGCTCAACTATTACAACGTGCAGCCGATCGCGCGCCTGCACGGCATCCGCGAGCTGCACATCGGCCACGCCATCGTCAGCCGCTCGGTCTTCGTCGGTCTGCGCGCGGCGGTGGCCGAGATGAAGCGCCTGATGCGCGAAGCGGCGCAGGGCGCCTGAGGCGCGCAGGCACGCCTTCCGGCGATGATGAGCCACCAGCAAGCAGGGCAGGGCATGCCATGATCCACGGCATCGGCACGGATCTCGTGCAGCTTCGACGCATGCGTGAGGCGCTCGAGCGCCACGGCGAGCGTTTCGCCCTGCGCATCCTGGCCGCGAGCGAGGTCGAGGCCTGGCGCGCCCACCGCGACCCGGCGCGCTTTCTCGCCAAGCGCTTCGCCGCCAAGGAAGCCTTCGGCAAGGCGCTCGGCACCGGTGTCGCCGTGCCGGCCACGCTGCACGCGGTCGCCGTCGCCCACGATGCGCGCGGCAAGCCCGAATACCGCTACGACGAGCGCCTCGCCGCGCACATGCGGGACAACGGACTGCGCGCCCACCTCAGCATCAGCGATGAGGACGAGCACATCGTCGCGTTTGCGCTGATCGAGCGCTGCGGTGATTAGCGGCTTCATTTGCCGCAAAAAGTGCGGTGATTGACCGCCGGTTTCAAAAGCGAGATTTCCGAGATGAACCCAAGCACCAAGCGCCCGCGCGGCCCCGTGATGATCGATGTTGCCGGCACCGCGCTCACCGACGAGGAGCGCGAGCGCCTGCGCGACCCGCTGGTCGGCGGGGTGATCCTGTTCGCGCGCAACTTCACCGGCTCCGATCAACTGCGCGCGCTCACCGCCGACATCCGCGCCCTGCGCGATCCGGCGCTGATCATCGCGGTCGACCACGAAGGGGGCCGGGTGCAGCGCTTCCGCAGCGACGGCTTCACGCGCCTGCCGTCGATGCGCAGCCTGGGCGCGCTATGGGAACAGGATCACCTGGCCGCGCTCGACGCCGCGCGCGCGACCGGCTTCGTGCTCGCGTCCGAGCTGCGCGTGTACGGCGTCGACCTCAGCTTTGCGCCAGTGCTGGATCTGGATTACGGCTGCTGCCGTGCGATCGGCAACCGCGCCTTTCACCGCGACCCGCAAACGGTGGCGGCGCTCGCCCAGGCGCTGGTCGCCGGCATGGCCGAGGCGGGCATGGGCGCGGTCGGCAAGCACTTTCCCGGCCACGGCTTCGTCGAGGCCGACTCGCACCACGACGTGTCGGTGGATGAACGCGACTTCGATACCGTGTGGAACGCGGACATCGTCCCCTACCGCCACCGCCTCGGCCGCCAGCTCGCCGGCGTGATGCCGGCGCACGTGATCTACCCGAACGCCGACCCCAGCCCCGAACCGCAACCCGCGGGCTTCTCGTCCTTCTGGCTCAAGGAGGTGCTGCGCGGACGGCTCGGCTTCCAGGGCGTGATCTTCAGCGACGACCTCAACATGGAAGGCGCCCGCGTCGCCGGCGACATCGTCGGCCGTGCCAAGGCCGCGTACGCCGCCGGCTGCGACATGCTGCTGGTATGTAACCGCCCGGACCTTGCCGCCGAACTGCTCGACCGCTGGGCGCCAATCCCCGATCCGGACAATCTCGCAAGACTCGCCGCGATCGTGCCGACAGCCCCACAGCCCGCCTGGCTCGCCGACCCCGCGCTCGAACTCCACGCCGCCTATGTCCAGGCGCGCGACCGCGTCGCCGCCATCGCCGACGACAGCAACACCGCGCCGACCATGACTGCCGCCACCATCGGTGAGCAACGCACCGAAGTCCTGCGCAATGCCTGACCCGTCGGCCGAAACCCCAGCCTTCGACCCCAAGCCCTTCCTGCGCACCCTCACCGAGGAGCCGGGCGTCTATCGCATGATCGGTGCCGACGACAAGGTGCTCTACGTCGGCAAGGCCAAGAACCTCAAGCGCCGCGTCTCCAGCTATTTCCAGAAGACCGTCTCCAGCCCGCGCATCGCGATGATGGTGGCCCAGGTGCAGCGCGTGGACATCACCGCTACGCGCAGCGAGGCCGAGGCCCTGATCCTCGAGAACAACCTCATCAAGAGCCTGGCGCCGCGCTACAACATCCTCTTCCGCGACGACAAGACCTACCCCTACATCGA
>JAREIX010000114.1 GCA_029286945.1 Thauera sp.
GTCGGTGTGGTGGGTCAGCATGTCGGCGCCCTGCGAGATCAGGGTCATCGCCGCCTCGCGCTCCTTGCCCGGGTCGTACCAGCTGTTGGCCCAGATCACGCGCACCTCGACGTTCGGGTTCACGCTGCGCGCGCCCATCGTGAATGCGTTGATGCCCTGCAGCACCTCCGGAATCGGGAAGGCGCCGATGTAGCCGAGCACGTTCGACTTGGTCATCTTGCCGGCGATCACGCCGTTGAGGTAGCGGCCCTCGTAGAAGCGCGCGTTGTAGGGGGCGAAGTTCTTCGCCGACTTGTAGCCGGTGGCGTGCAGGAAGGTGACCTTGGGGAACTGGCGGGCGACGCGCTCGACGTAGTTCATGTAGCCGAAGCTGGTGGCGAACACGACCTTGCTGCCGCTGGCGGCGAATTCGCGGATCACGCGCTCGGCGTCGGCGCCTTCGGCCACGCTCTCGACGTAGCGCGTCTCGATCTTGCTGCCGAGCGCCTTCTCCAGCTGCTTGCGGCCTTCGTCGTGCTGGTAGGTCCAGCCGGCGTCGCCGATCGGGCTGACGTAGACGAAGCCGATCTTGGCCGGCGATTCGGCCGCGGCGCTAAGCGGCAGCGAGGCGGCGACGGCGAGCGCAGCGGCGGACAACATGAACTGGCGACGTTGGGTCATCGGAAAATCTCCTGGGGCGGTCGGTGAGGGCTTGTCGTCAAGCCGTTGTTTGGACGCGGACAGATGGACGGCTGCGCGCTGGGGCGGGAGGGCACGGGAGGGCGCGGCTCAGGCCGTCGCCCGCACGCATTCGCGCACGAGCTCCGGGCCGCGGTAGATGAGGCCGCTGTAGAGCTGCACCAGTGCGGCGCCGGCTTCGATCTTGGCGCGCGCCTGCGCGCCGTCGAGCACGCCGCCGGCGGCGATGATCGGCAACTCGCCGGCGAGCGCCGCGGCCAGGCGGCGAACCACGGCGGTCGAGGCCTCGAACACTGGCGCGCCCGACAGCCCGCCCTGCTCGTTGCCGTGGCGGATGCCCTCCACCTTGTCACGCGCGATCGTGGTGTTGGTGGCGATCACGCCGTCGATGCGATGGCGGCGCAGTGCGTCGGCGATGTTGGTGACCTGTGCATCGTCGAGATCGGGCGCGATCTTGAGGGTGAGCGGCACGTAGCGGCCATGGGTATCGGCCAGCCGCGTCTGGGCGGCCTTCAGGCGGCCGAGGAGGTCGTCGAGTTCGGATTCGCCCTGCAGCTGGCGCAGGTTCTTGGTGTTGGGCGAGGAGATGTTGACGGTGACGTAGCTCGCCCGCGCATAGACCTTGTCGAGGCAGGCCAGGTAATCGTCGGCGGCGCGCTCGATCGGGGTGTCGAAGTTCTTGCCGATGTTGATGCCGAGGATGCCGCGATACTTCGCGGCGCGCACATGGGCGATGAGGGCGTCCACGCCGTGATTGTTGAAGCCCATGCGGTTGATGATGCCCTTCACCTCCGGCAGCCGGAACATGCGCGGGCGGGGGTTGCCGGGCTGCGGGCGCGGCGTGATGGTGCCGATCTCGAGGAAACCGAAGCCGAGCCGGGCGAGGCCGTCGATCGCCTCGCCGTTCTTGTCCAGGCCGGCGGCGAGGCCGATGCGGTTCGGAAAGCGCAGGCCCATCACCTCGACCGGGGTGGCGGGCTCGGGCCGCCCGGGCGGCAGCAGCTTGCCGGCAAAGTGAAGTCCGTGCAGGGTCAGGTCGTGGGCGTTCTCGGGGTCGAGCGAAAACAGCAGCGGGCGGATGAGTTCGTAGAGCATCGGCGGATTGTAGCCATTCACCGCCGCGGGCGGGAGGCGGGCAGCGGGGCGCGCGCACGCGCCGCCGGCGCAGCGGCGTGCCGCACGTGACGCGCCGCTGCGCTCAGATCGTCTCGGGGTGCGCCTGCCACTCGCCGCCGATCAGCGCCTCGAGTGGGCGGAAACGTGCCTTGTAGGCCATCTTAGGGCTCTCGCCGATCCAGTAGCCGAGGTAAACGTGCGCCAGCGCCAGCCGGCGGCAGGCTTCGATCTGCCACAGGATGCCGTAGGTGCCGAAGGCGCTGCGCGCCTCGCCGGGTTCGTAGAAGGTGTAGACGCTGGACAGCCCGTCGGAGAGCCGGTCGATGACGCTCACCATCTTCAGCACCCCGTGCTCGCGGAACTCGACCAGCCGGGTGTCGACATGGCTCTGCAGCAGGAAATGGCTGTACTGCTCGCGGTTGTCGAGGTCCATGCCGCCGCCGGAATGGCGGGCGGCCTGGTAGCGCTGGTAGAGCTGGTAATGCTCCTCGAAGAACTCGAGCGGTCGCTCGATGGCGACCATGTCCCGGTGCCGAGCCCACGCGCGGCGCTGGCTGCGGTCGGGCGTGAAGCGTTCGACCGGGATGCGCACCGGGACGCAGGCCCGGCAGTGGTCGCAGTAGGGGCGGTAGGTGAACACCCCGCTGCGACGGAATCCGCGGCGGACGAGCTCGCTGTAGACCTGCGGATCGATCAGGTGGCCGGGGGTGGCGACCTGCGAGCGGGCGCTGCGGGCGGGCAGGTACGAGCACGCGTAGGGCGCGGTCGCGTAGAACTGGATGAGGGCGTAGGGATAATCCTTTTGCATGGTCTCGCGGTCGCTGCCGGGCGTTCGATCTCAGGGCCAGGTGAAGTGCCTGGCCGCGTCTGCCGCCCACTTCTGCGGGGGTGGCCCCTCGGACACCCAGCGCGCGAGGGCGGCGGCGAAGTGCGCGCGGGACAGCTCCCGGGCCCCCATGTACTGCAGGTGGGCGGTGGTCATCTGGCAGTCGATGATGGCATAGCCGCGCTCGCCGAGCAGCCGCCCCAGGTGCGCGAGTGCAACCTTCGAGGCGTCGGTCTCGAGCGCGAACATCGACTCACCGAAGTACACCCGGCCGAGCGCGATGCCGTAGAGGCCACCCACCAGCCTGCCTTCACGCCAGCATTCGACACTGTGGGCGTGACCCAGTTCGTGCATGCGCAGGTAGGCGGCCTGCATCTCAGGCGTGATCCAGGTGCCGAGCCCCGGGCCGCGCGGTGCGGCGCAGGCCCGCATCACGGCCGCGAAGGCGGTGTCGGTGCGGACCTCGAAGTGGCGCCGGCGCAGGGTCTTGCGCAGCGAATGGCTGATGTGGATCTCGTCCGGGACGAGCACCAGGCGCGGGTCCGGTGTCCACCACAGGATCGGCTCGCCTTCGCTGAACCACGGGAAGATGCCGCGGCGGTAGGCGGCGAGCAGCCACGCCGGTGACAGCGAACCGCCCGCGGCGAGCAGGCCGTTGGGCTCGGCGAGCGCCTGCGCGTCGGGCGGAAAGACCGCTTCGCTGCCCAGCCAGGGGATCATGCGGCGATGGGTTCCGCGTGCGCCATGGGCGTCGCGCTGCTGTCCTCGACCGGAAAGGTGACCACGTGGTCGACGACGAGGCGAATGCCGATGCGCTCGCCGATGGCGTGGTTGTGGTGGCTGGGCACGAGCGACAGCACCTTCGCGCCGCCGCGCAGACGCAGCGTGTACAGGATGTCGGCGCCGCGGAAGGCCTTGTGCACCACCTCGGCATGCAGCGGGCTGCTGTCGTCGTGCACGATGTCGTCCGGACGCAGCAGCACGTCGAGCGGGCTGCCATGCACGCAGCCGGCGCAGTCCGCGCAGCACACCAGCGGCACGTTGCTGTCGAGCACGCCGAGTTCGATCTGCACCTGATGGTCGTTGAGCACCTTGCCGGGCAGAAACACCCCCTGGCCGATGAAGTCGGCGACGAAGCGGTTCGCCGGGCGGTGGTAGAGGTTGTAGGGCGTATCCCACTGCTGGATGCGGCCGTGGTGCATGATGCCGATCTCGTCGGCGACCGCGAACGCCTCGTGCTGGTCGTGGGTGACGAGGATCGCGGTGGTGTTGGTGGCCTTGATGATGTCGCGCACCTCGTAGGACAGGCGCTCGCGCAGCTCGACGTCGAGGTTGGAGAAGGGCTCGTCGAGCAGCAGCAGGCTCGGGCGCGGCGCCAGCGCGCGGGCGAGCGCCACACGCTGTTGCTGGCCGCCCGACATCTCGTGCGGATACTTGCGCCCCTGGTCGGCGAGGCCGACCAGCGCGAGCAGCTCATCGACCCGTGCGCGCCGGGTGGCCGCGTCCTCGCCGCGCAGGCCGAAGGCCACGTTGTCGGCGACGGACAGGTGCGGGAAGAGGGCGTAGTCCTGGAACACCATGCCGATCCGCCGCCGCTCGGGCGCCAGCGTGTGCGCGGGCGTGCTCACCAGCGCGCCGTCGAGCCGGATCTCCCCGGCGGCGAGACGCTCGAAGCCTGCAATGCAGCGCAGTACAGTGGTCTTGCCGCATCCGGAGGGGCCGAGCAGGCAGCCGATCCGCCCCTTTTCCAGGCTCAGCGAGAGCTGGCGAACGACGAGATGGTCGCCGAAGGCGAGGTCGATCTGCTTGAGGTTCAGGTGTGACATCGTCTGGGGTGGCGCGCGCGCGGCAGGAAAAAGCTGTTGAGCGATTATTGCATCGCGGTGTTCCAAATGCGATCAATTATAATTTGCCGATCGAATCGGGCCGCCAGGCTTCCGCGCGCCCCGGCATCTTGGAAACAGAATGAATTCTCTGGCAGGACAGGGCGCCGCGCGCCTGCAGTGGTCGACTCTCACGGTCGTGGCCACGATCGTCGCCGTGCTGATCGCGGCGCCGGTGCTTTCCGTGTTCTCGAACGTGTTCATCGGCGACACCGGCGGCACTTGGGCGCATCTCGCCGATACCGTGCTCGGCGAGTTCATGCTGAACACGGTGGTGCTCTGCGTCGGCGTCGGCCTGGGCGTATCGTCGATCGGCGTGACCTCGGCGTGGCTGACGACGATGCTCGACTTTCCCGGTCGGCGCTTCTTCGAGTGGGCGCTGGTGCTGCCGCTGGCGATGCCGGCCTACGTGATGGCCTATGTGTATACCGACTTCCTGCAGTTCGTCGGTCCGCTGCAGAGCTGGCTGCGCGAGACCTTTGAATGGCGCCGCGGCGATTACTGGTTTCCGGACGTGCGCACCGTGGGCGGCGCGGTGGCGATGTTCATGTTCGTGCTCTACCCCTATGTGTACATGATTGCGCGCACCGCCTTCCTCGAGCGCGCGGGCGGCATGCTCGAGGCGGGGCGCTCGCTCGGCCTCGGCCCCTGGGGCAGCTTCTTCCGCGTCTCGCTGCCGCTGGCGCGCCCGGCGGTGGTGGCGGGCACCGCGCTGGCCCTGATGGAGACGCTGGCGGATTTCGGCACCGTGTCCTACTTCGGCGTGCAGACCTTCACCACCGGTATCTACCGGGCGTGGTTCTCGCTCGGCGATCGCATCGCCGCGGCGCAGCTGTCGGCGGCGCTGCTCGCCTTCGTGATCCTCGTGCTGACCCTCGAGCGCATGTCGCGGGGCAGGGCGCGTTTCAACAACACCTCGCGCCAGGCCAGCATGCCGGTGCGCCTGCACCTGCCGCTGCCGCTCGGCCTGCTCGCCGCGTTCGCCTGCTTCATGCCGCTGCTGCTCGGCTTCCTGCTGCCGGCCGGGCTGCTGCTGAAGATGGCCTTCGTCGAGGGCGACGCGCAGTTCGGTCCCCGCTTCGTTGAGCTCGCGCGCAACAGCTTCGTGCTCGCCGCGGTGACGGCGGTGGTCGCCGTGGTGCTCGCGGTGGTGCTCGGCTACGCCGCACGGCTGGCGCGCAGCCGCCTGCCGCAGCTGCTCAATCGCATCGTCGGGCTTGGCTATGCGGTGCCCGGCTCGGTGATCGCGGTGGGTGTGCTGATCCCGCTCACCCGACTGGACAATTGGCTGGCGCAGACCTGGGAGGCGGTGTCGGGTAGCAACCCCGGCCTGCTGCTGACCGGCGGCATTGCCGCGCTGATCTATGCCTATCTGGCGCGCTTCCTGACCGTCGCCCTGCAGGCCGTCGAGTCGAGCCTGGGCAAGATCACGCCGAGCATGGATGACGCCTCGCGCAGCCTGGGCTTCGGCAAGTGGGCGACGCTGCGCCGGGTGCACATTCCGATGCTGCGCGGCAGCCTGCTCACGGCCGGCTTGCTGGTCTTCGTCGACGTCATGAAGGAGCTGCCGGCGACGCTGGTGATCCGGCCGTTCAACTTCGACACGCTGGCGACGCAGGCGCACACGCTGGCCGCCGACGAGCGCCTCGCCGAGGCCTCGACCGCGGCGCTCATCATTGTGGCGGTCGGCCTGCTGCCGATGTTCGTGATCTCGCGCCAGATCCTGAGGGTGAGGCGGCGCGCCGGCTGAGGTTGTGCGGCTGTGGCTGCTGCGCCACAGTGTGTCCGGGCGTGGACGCCGTAAAGGATAATTGCGGCGTGATGACGACCCACCCCAAGCCTTCGCCTGCCGTCCCTGCCCGCCCGCTCGACCGGCTCCCGGCCGCGGTGGCGCGCTTGCGCGCGACCGGCGTACCGGGGGCGTCTTGAGCGCGGTGGGCGCGCACGCGCAGCGATCCGGCCGCGCGCCTGCCGCCTGGCTGCTCGCCCTGGCGCTGGTGTTCGTCGGCAGCAGCCTGCTGCCTGCGCGAGTGCTGTTCTCCGACCCGAGTGACTACCTGCCGCTGCACACCGCGCTCGAGTTCTTCTCGATCGCGGTCGCCGGCATGGTGTTCGCGCTCGGCTGGAACCTGCGCCGCAGCGCGCGCGGCGGGCGCCTGGTCGGGCTCGGCGCAGCCTTTCTTGCAGTCGGGCTGCTCGATTTCGCGCACACGCTCTCCTTCCCCGGCATGCCGGCGTTCGTGACGCCGAGCGGGGCCGACAAGACCATCCAGTTCTGGCTCGCCGCGCGCCTGGTCGCCGCGCTCGGCCTGCTGCTTCATGCGGTGCTGCCCGAGCGACGCGGTTCGCCGGCGGTCGCCGGTGGCGCCACCCTGGCCGCGATCGGCGTGTCCCTGGGCTGGGCCTGGGTGGTGCTGCGCTTTCCGGACAGCCTGCCGCGCGGCTTCGAGCCCGGGGTCGGGGTCACGCCCTTCAAAATCGCCGCCGAATACGTGCTGGTCGCGCTCTACCTGCTCGCGGCGGTGCTGCTCGCGCGCCGCGGTCGGCGCGAATGCGAGCCCGCCAGCTACTGGCTGGCGGCCGCGGCCGGTGTGCTCGCGCTCGGCGAGCTGTACTTCACGCTCTACGTCGAGTTGTCGGATCTCTTCAATGTCCTCGGCCACGCCGACAAGGTGGCCGCGTTCGCGTTGATCTACCGCGCGGTCTTCGTCGCCGGGGTGCGTGAGCCTCAGCAGGCCCTGGCGCGCGAGCGCGCGCTCTTGCGCGGGCTGATCGACTCGGTGCCGGATCTGATCGCCTTCAAGGACACCCAGGGCAACTTCCTTGGCTGCAACAAGGCCTTTGCCGAGGCCTATGGCGTGACCGAGGCGCGCATCGTCGGCCGGCGCGAGGCCGACGTGTTCCCGGACCGCCCGGCGCTTGCGGGCGAGGGCGAGGGCGAGGGCGAGGGCGCGGCGATCGTGAGCGGGCCCGAACGCCACGAGGAGTGGCTCGAGCGCCGCGATGGCAGCCTGCGCCTGCTCGACACCCTGCGCACGCCCTACCGCGACGAGGACGGCGCCTGCCTGGGCGAGATCCGGATCAGCCGTGACTTCACCGAGCGGCGCCGGATTCGCGAGCAGATCGCCGAGCGCGAGCGGCGCGTGATGCTGGCGCTCGAGGGCGCCGGGCTGGGCCTGTGGGACTGGGACGTGCCGAGCGGCAGGACGAGCTTCAGCCCGATGTGGTCACGCATCGTCGGCTATGCGCCCGAGGAGCTGGCGCCCCACGTCTCGAGCTGGGAGGCGCTCGTGCATCCGGATGACTGGCGTGACATCCGCGCCAGCCTCGAGCCGCACCTGCGTGGCGAGACCGACGCCTACCGCACCGAATACCGTCTCAAGCACAAGGACGGGCACTGGGTGTGGGTGCTTGGTGCCGGGCGGGTGCTCGAGCGCGGCGAACAGGGCGAGGCGCTGCGCGTGGTGGGGATCCACGAGGACATCTCGCCGCGCAAGGCCATGGAGGAGAGCCTGCTCCAGCTCGCGACCAGCGATCCGCTGACCGGGCTGTGGAACCGCCGCCACTTCAGCGAGATGGTGCGGGGCGAACTCGGACGGGTGCGGCGCGGGCAGTCGTGTGCCGCGCTGCTGCTGCTCGACCTCGACTTCTTCAAGCGCATCAACGACAGCCATGGGCACGCCGCAGGTGACGAGGTGCTGCGCCACTTCACCGCGACCGTGAGCACGCAACTGCGGGAGGCGGACGTATTCGCCCGCCTCGGGGGCGAGGAGTTCGCGATCCTGCTGCCCTGCATCGACAGCCTGGGCGCAGTGCGCGTCGCCGACCGCCTGCGGCGCATGGTGGCCGAGCGACCGGCACAGGTGGAGTCGGGACCGCTGCACTTCTCGGTCAGCATCGGCGCGACCATGCTCGATGTGGCCGACGAGGGCTACGAGGCGGGCTATGCACGCGCCGACGAGGCGCTCTACGAGGCCAAGCGCAGCGGACGCAATCGCGTCCTGATGTTCGCCGCGAAGACCGCGCCGGGGCAGCCTGGCGCTGCCGCGTCGGCCGGTGTGGTGGCCGGCGCCGCGACTGACGCCGCGGAGGGCATTGCGGCGCCTGCCGTCGCGCCCTCCGCGAGCGACTGATCAGCGGAAGCCGGCGCGGTCGAAGATGCGCTGGGCTTCGGGGACGGTAGCCGCCAGCTCGCCGATCGGCAGCGTGTCGGCCTTGAAGTCGCCGAGCTTGGCGAGCGCGGCGTTGTCCACCTTCACCGCCGGCACCACCGGCCATTCGTTGTTGCCGTTCGCGAAGTAGGTCTGGGCTTCATCCGAAGCGAGGTACTCGAGGAACTTGACCGCCGCTTCCTTGTTCGGCGCATTCTTGAGCATGCCCGCGCCCGAGACGTTGATGTGCGTGCCCCAGCTTGCCTGGTTCGGCCACACCGCCTTGATCTTCGCCACCGCAGCCTGATCCTCGGCCTTCTCCGAATTCATCAGCCGGGCCAGGTAGTAGCTGTTCGCGATGGCCACGCCGCACTCGCCCGCCGCGACCGCGCGGATCTGGTCGGTGTCGCCGCCCTTGGGCGCGCGCGCGAAGTTGGCCACGATGCCGCTCGCCCACTTCTCGGTCGCCGCGGCGCCGTTGTGCTTGATCAGCGCCGCACCGAGCGAGAGGTTGTAGGGGTGGCTGCCCGAACGGGTGCACACCTGGCCCTTCAGCGCCGGATCGGCGAGCTGCTCGTAGGTCTGGACCTGCTCGGCCTTGACCAGCTCGGGGTTGTACACGATCACGCGCGCACGGGTCGAATACGAGAACCAGTTGCTGGTGCGCAGATGGGCCGGAATACGGGCCTCGAGTTCGGCCGACTTCACCGGCGCGAAGATGCCCAGCTCGTCCGCCTTGGCCAGCCGCGAGGCGTCCACCGTGATGAAGACGTCCGCCGGGCTGTTCGCGCCCTCGGTGCGGATGCGCTCGAGCAGCTCGTCTTCCTTGGCCTCGATGCGGTTGATCTTGATGCCGGTCTGCTTGGTGAAGTTGCCGTACAGCTGCTCGTCGGTCTGGTAGTGGCGCGCCGAGTAGATGTTGAGTTCGGCAGCGGTGGCGGCAGCGGACAGGCCAAAGCTGGAGGCGAGGGCGGCCAGGAGAAGCTTGTTGATCATGGTGGCGTGACGATGAGGTGGTTGAGAGGGTGCGCGAATAGTAACGATAAAGGTTCGCAGTTGCAAACGGTTCGCATTGGTAGCATCATGGATGAGAATGATTCGCAACAGGACGAGAGCCATGAATGCTTTGCTGGTCGGTGCCGACCGCCTTGGAAACATTCCCGATGTGCTGGCCTGACTTTGACACCACCAAGTAACACGTCCCGCCGCAAGGCGCGCAGCACAAGGCGTCCGGCGAGGCACCGGAAACGGCCGTGTATCTATGCGG
>JAREIX010000341.1 GCA_029286945.1 Thauera sp.
GACGATCTTCATCGGCACCTTGCCCGGGCGGAACCCCGGCATCTTCACCGTGCGCGCCATGCGCTTGAGGCGGGCGTCCACCTCTTTCTCGATGTCCGCCAGCGAGACGGAGATGTCGATACGGCGCTCGAGCGCGCTCGGGGTTACCTGGTTCTGCTCCATTAAATCGATCCTGAGAAGTCTTTTGATAACAGCGCCCGCCCGCCTCGATGCGAGCCCGGACGAAACCGGAGACGCATTTTGCCAGCGTGAGCACGATGAACGAAGTCGAAGATTCTAGCACAGCGCCTGCCGCGCGCCTGAAGCATCGGAGCGGGCGTGAACAAACACACGAACCCTCACCAAAAACCGCGCCGGGCATGGAACTCGCGCCATGCGGGCCGTTCTCAGCAACAGACCCGGCGCCCGGGCGGGCAGTGCCCGGCGGGCATGAACGGGCCGCGCTGCAGGCAGACGCAAGAACAGCGCATTCAGGGTTGGTGGCCGCGGGACGCGGCACCGTGCATCGCTCGATCAGGAGACGTCCATGTCCATCTTCAATGCCTACCAGGCGCGTTACGAGGCTGCGCGCGAGGAAGAAATGTCGCTGCAGGCATATCTGGAACTCTGCCGCAACGACCGCATGGCCTACGCCACGGCTGCCGAACGCATGCTCTCCGCCATCGGCGAACCGGAACTCGTCGACACCCGGCTCGATCCGCGGCTGTCGCGCATCTTCTCCAACAAGATCATCAAGCTCTACCCGGCGTTCCGCGACTTCTACGGCATGGAAGAGGTCATCGAGCACATCGTGGCCTACTTCCGCCACGCCGCGCAGGGGCTGGAAGAGAAGAAGCAGATCCTCTACCTGCTCGGCCCGGTGGGCGGCGGCAAGTCCTCGCTCGCCGAGAAGCTCAAGAGCCTCATCGAGCACGTGCCCTTCTACGCCATCAAGGGCTCGCCGGTGCATGAGTCGCCGCTCGGCCTGTTCAACGCCGATGAGGACGCGCACATCCTCGAGGGCGACTTCGGCATCCCGCGCCGCTACCTCAACACCATCATGAGCCCGTGGGCGGTCAAGCGCCTGCACGAGTTCGGCGGCGACATCACCCAGTTCCGCGTGGTCAAGCTCAACCCCTCGGTGCTGCGGCAGACCGCGGTGGCCAAGACCGAACCGGGCGACGAGAACAACCAGGACATCTCGTCGCTGGTCGGCAAGATCGACATCCGCAAGCTCGAGCAGTACTCGCAAGACGACCCCGACGCCTACAGCTACTCCGGCGGCCTGTGCCTGGCCAACCGGGGGCTGCTCGAGTTCGTCGAGATGTTCAAGGCGCCGATCAAGGTCCTGCACCCGCTGCTCACCGCCACCCAGGAAGGCAACTACAAGGGCACCGAGGGCTTCGGCGCGATCCCCTTCGACGGCATCGTGATGGCGCACTCGAACGAGTCCGAGTGGGTCGCGTTCAAGAACAACAAGAACAACGAGGCCTTCCTCGACCGCATCTACACGGTCAAGGTGCCCTACTGCCTGCGCGTGTCGGACGAGATCCGCATTTACGAGAAGCTGTTGGTGCACAGCTCGCTGGCCGAGGCGCCGTGCGCACCGGACACGCTGAAGATGATGGCCCAGTTCTCGGTGCTGTCGCGGCTCAAGGAGCCGGAGAACTCGAGCATCTACTCCAAGATGCGGGTCTATGACGGCGAAAATCTGAAGGACACCGACCCCAAGGCCAAGAGCTACCAGGAGTACCGCGACTACGCCGGCGTCGACGAGGGCATGACCGGCTTGTCCACGCGCTTCGCCTTCAAGGTGCTGTCCAAGGTCTTCAACTTCGACCACCGCGAGGTGGCCGCCAACCCGGTGCACCTGATGTACGTCCTCGAACAGCAGATCGAGGCCGAGCAGTACCCGGCCGAGACCGAGGCGCGCTACATGGGCTACATCAAGGAGTACCTCGCGCCGCGCTACGCCGAGTTCATCGGCAAGGAGATCCAGACCGCCTACCTCGAGAGCTACTCCGAGTACGGCCAGAACATCTTCGACCGCTACGTGATCTACGCCGACTTCTGGATCCAGGACCAGGAGTTCCGCGACCCCAACACCGGCGAGATCCTCGACCGCGCGGCGTTGAACGAGGAGCTGGAGAAGATCGAGAAGCCGGCCGGCATCAGCAACCCGAAAGACTTCCGCAACGAGGTGGTGAACTTCGTGCTGCGCGCGCGCGCCAAGCACGACGGCCGCAACCCGAGCTGGACCTCCTACGAGAAGCTGCGCGCGGTGATCGAGAAGAAGATGTTCTCCAACACCGAGGACCTGCTG
>JAREIX010000115.1 GCA_029286945.1 Thauera sp.
CGCGAGCGCGCCGAAGCCCGAGATCAGCGCCAGCTCCAGCGTCGCCGGCAGGCGCTCGGCGATCACGTCGGCCACCGGCCGCGCCATGCGGTAGGACACACCGAACTCGCCCCGCACCGCGTTGCCGACGAAGCGCAGGAACTGCAGCGGCACCGGCTCGTTCAAGCCGAGCGATTCGCGCAGCGCCTCGCGCTCGGCCATGGTCGCCTCCTGGCCGACCATGTTGTTCACCGGATCGCCGATGTAGCGGAACAGGCCGAAAGAGACCAGCGCCACCGTCAGCATGACGAGCACGGATTGCAGCAGGCGGCGCAGGATGAAGGCGAACATGGCGTCGAGAGCTTACTTCTTGAACTTCAGCAGCTTGAAGTACGGATAGTTCTCGGACTGCACCGGGAAGTCGATGTTGTCCTTCATCGCCCAGTTCAGCATCTGGTGGTGGATCGGCAGATAGACCACGTCGTCCTGCACCGTCTTCCACGTCTCCGCGACCATGCCGGCGCGCCTGCCGAGGTCGATCTCGCGCGTCATCGCCTTGGTCAGCTCGTCCACCTTCGGGCTGGAATAGCCGGTGACGTTCCACGCGCCGCCCTTGTCGGTCCGGGTCTCGTAGAGGTAGTGGAAGACGTAGTGCGAGTCCATGGTCGGCACGCCCCAGCCGAGCATGTAGAGGTCGAGCTCGCCCTTGGGCAGTTCGGCGAAGTGGATGCTCTTGGGGCGCGCATCGAGCCGCGCCTTGACACCGATCTGGCCGAACATGCCGGTCACCGCCTGGCAGATCGCCTCGTCGTTCACATAGCGGTCATTGGGGCAGGACAGCGTGACCGCGAAGCCGTTCGGGTAGCCGGCCTCGGCGAGCAGCGCCTTGGCGCGCGCCACGTCGGGCGCCGGCACGACGTCGAGGGCCTTGTCGTAGCCGTCGATGAAGGGCGGCGCAACGATGCCGGCGGGCACCGACTGGCCGCGCATCACCACGCGCTTGACCGCCTCGCGGTTGATCGCGATGTTCATCGCCTCGCGCACGCGCCTGTCCGCGAAGGGGTTCCTGCCCTTGATGTCCGAGGTGCGCAGTTCGGACACACCCTGGTTCATGCCGAAGAAGATGGTGCGATTCTCGGGACCGGAACGCACCACGATGCCTTTGGCCGCGGACAGGCGCTCGAGGTCCTGCACCGGCGGGTCGAGCAGGAAATCGACCTCGCCCGACAGCAGCGCCGCGACGCGGGTGGCGGCCGAGCGCACCGGGGTGAACACGACCTTGCTCACCTCCATCGGGAAGCTGCCCTTGCCCCAGTAGTCCTCGTTGCGCTCGAGCTCGGTGCGCACGTCGGGCTCGCGCTTGGCCAGCCGGAAGGGGCCGGTGCCGTTGGCGTTGCGCACCGCGAAGGTCTCGTCGCCGGCCTTGTAGTTCTGCGGCAGGGTGACCTTGTTCGCCTCGGACCACTCGCGGTCCATGATGAAAAGGTTGGTCAGGTTGTTGGGCAGCAGCGGGTTGGGGCCATCGGTGCGCATGCGCACGGTGTGCTCATCGACCTTGGTCACCTCCACCACCGTGATGAGCAGACCCTTCATGTCGGAGTTCTCGTGCTTGGCGCGCTGGATCGAGAACACCACGTCGTCGGCGGTGAAGGGGTTGCCGTTGTGATACTTCACCCCCTCGCGCAGCTTGAACTCCCACACCGTCGGGTCGTCGGTGATGCGCCAGGACGTCGCCAGCCGCGGCGCCAGCTTCATGGCCTGGTCGCGGAACACCAGCGAGTCGTAGACCTGGTGGTTCATGACGTGGGTGGGGCCCTCGTTCTGGGCGTGCGGATCCATGGTCAGCGCATCGCCCGCGGCGGCCCAGCGCACGGTCTCGGCGGCGGCGGGCGCGGCGGCCAGCGTGGCGAGGGTGACGGTGGCCATCGACAATGCAGCGGCAAGACGGGGGGTCTTCATTCGGGTCATCTCCGGGTCGGGGTGGATGGCTGCGGCATGCCCGCCGATTGTTGCACCGCCTGCGCGCATGGCAAAGCGCGGGAGCAGGCGGATAGGGGTTATCCACGACAAGGGCCCTGCGCCCCGGCCGGCCGGCTCAGCCGGCGTCGATCCAGGCTCCTGCGGGCAGATGGACGAGGTCATCCGGCACGTCGATGTCGTGCAGCGCGGGCAGCACGCGATGCGTCCACCCGAGCGCGCGCAGGCGCGCAAGCGTCATCGCGGCCACGCTCGACGTGCTCCAGGCGATGTCGGCGAACAGCGTCGGATCGAAGCGGCGCAGCCCGAGCAGCACGTAGCCGCCGTCGAAGCTCGGCACGAGCACCGCCTCGGCCGCGTCGAGCGCGTCCGAGGCGGCGCGCAGGCAGGCGGTGTCGAGCGCCGGACAGTCGGTGCCGATCAGCAGCACGCGATCGCCGGCGGCGAGCACCCGCCGCGCCGCGCCCGCCATGCGCGCGCCGAGATCGCCCTCGCCCTGCGCCGACCCGTACACCGCCGCCGGCAGCGCGATGCCCTGCCAGGCGGGGTCGTCCGGCGCCGGGCTGGCGCACAGCTCCACCCCGCCCCGCCCAGCCTCGATGGCCACGCCCAGGGTGTGCGCCAGCATGTGCGCCGCGAGCGCCGCCGCGCCCTCTGCGCCGAGCGCGGGGATCAGGCGCGTCTTCACTCGCCCCGGCTGCGGCGCCTTGGCGAAGACCACGATGCGGGTCGCGCTCACCGGTAGGCCTCGGCCAGGCGCTCGGCCGCCACGCCGCGCCAGTAGGCCCAGCGCAGCCGCCACATCAGAAAGATGGTGCGCCACACCCCACGCTCCTCCCAGCGCCGCCCCGAGGTGCTGACGCGCGCCCGCAGGCAGGCCGGGCGCGACACGCGCAGCAGGCGGCGCGACAGCTCGACGTCTTCCATCAGCGGCTGCTCCGGGAAGCCGCCGACCGCCTCAAAGACGTCGCGGCGCACGAAGATGGCCTGGTCGCCGGTGGCGATACCGGTGAGCCGCGAGCGCAGGTTCATCAGCGCCGCCACCACGCGCAGCATGCGCGGGCGGCCGTCGATGCACACATCGAAGCGACCCCAGGCCGGGGTGTTACGCGCGCGGCGCGAAGGCAGCGCAGGCGAAGCATCTTCCCGTGATTGACCGTCCGACCCAAGCGACGCCGCCGCGAGCGCGCCGCGCACGATAGCGTCCGCCGCCTCCGGCAGGCGCGTGTCCGCGTGCAGGAAGAGCAGGATCGCGCCGCTGCAGGCGCGCGCGCCGGCGTTCATCTGCCGCGCCCGGCCACGCGCGGCAGCCACCACCCGGAACCCGGCCGCACGCGCGATCGCCACCGAGTCGTCGTCACTGCCGCCATCGACCAGCACGAGCTCGCAGCCGCGCTCGCGCCAGCCGGCGAGGTGACAAAGCAGCGCCGGCAGCGCGGCGGCCTCGTTCAGCATCGGCACCACGATCGAGATCGACGACGACTGCGGCGGCGGCAGCGACGCATCGGCCTCCGGCACTCTCCCATGCTGCACGGGCGCCCTCACCTTCAGCCCTTCAGCGCACCGCCGCAGCTCGAACCGCTGCCTGCGGTACAGCCGAAGCAGTGGCCGGCGACGCGGATCGGCGCGCCGGCCAGGTCGCGCGCCAGCAGGTCACGCAGATGCAGTCCGCCCGCGCGCGCCGCCGCCTCGGCCTCCGCGCCCGTCTGCGCATCGCCCGGCACGCCCTCCGCGCCCATCCGCAGGCCGAGCTGCTGGTTGAAGTCGCAGTCGTACAGCCGCCCCTGCCAGTCCACGCTGACGAGCGCGCGGCACATCACCGCGCCGAGGTTCTCCTCGCGGTGACTGGCCTGCAGCAGCGCCATGTAGTCGTTGAACTGCCCCTTCGAGATCAGCGTCGAGCCGAAGCGCTGGATCGGCATGTTGGCGAGCGCGAACAGGCGGGTGAACACGATGCCGAAGTGCGCGCCGAGCTCGCGCCGGTAGTCGGCCTCGAGCCGGGCCTGGTCGGGCGGCAGCACCGGGCCCTGCGGGTTGTACACCAGGTTCAGCACCCGGGTGCCGTCGGGCTGGCCGTAGCCGAGCGCGTTCAGGCGCTGCAGGGCGGCGATGCTGCGCTCGAACACGCCCTTGCCGCGCTGGCGGTTGACGTTGTCCGCGGCGTAACAGGGCAGCGAGGCCACCACCTCGACACTCTGGTCGGCAAGGAATTCGGCCAGATCCTCCTGCCCCGGTTCGGACAGGATGGTGAGGTTGCAGCGGTCGATCACGCGCACGCCGAGCGCGCGCGCCGCACGCACCAGCCCACGGAAGCCGGGATGCAGCTCGGGCGCGCCGCCGGTGAGATCGAGCGTGCCGATCGCGCGCGCGGCGAGCACGCGCGGGATCAGCGCCAGCGTCTCGTCGTTCATCATCTCGGTACGGCCGGGGCCGGCATTGACATGGCAGTGCACGCAGCTCTGGTTGCAGCGGTAGCCGAGGTTCACCTGCAGCGTGGTGCTTGCCTCGCGGCGCAGCGGCGGAAAGCGGCGCGTCTCGAGCAAGGGAAGGGTGGCATGCATCGGGCGGAGTCTCCGTCGGGAATCGGGGGTGGCGAGTGTTTTGCGTACCGCACGCGGAATCCGCCGCGTCCGGCGCAGTCTCTTGTCGCACGAAGCTCGGAAAAGCTTACGCTCCGGAAGTTCGATCCAGCCCCTCACGCGCTCGTGGCCATGAAACGACTACTCCTCGTCGGCGGCGGCCATGCCCAGCTCGCCGTGCTCCGCGCCCTCGCCCGGCAAGGCCCGCGCGGGGTGGAGACGGTGCTGCTGACGCCCTCGCCCTGGCAATGGTACTCGGGCATGCTGCCCGGCTGGATGGCCGGCCACTACCGCGCCGAGGACTGCCGCATCGACCTGCGTCCGCTCGCCGCCGCGGCCGGCGCGCGGCTCTGTCTCGCTTCCGCAATCGCGCTCGACGCCGCCCGCCGCATCGTGCACGACGACGCGGGCGCCTCCCACGACTTCGATCTGCTCTCGCTCGACGTCGGCAGCCTCACCGACACGCGCGCGCTCGACGCCCTGCCGGCGGGCACGCTGCTGCCGGTGAAGCCGCTCGAGGCCTTCTTCGCCGCCTGGCCGCAGCGGCTCGCCGCGGCGCGCGCCGGGCAGCTGCGCCGCCTCGTCGTGGTGGGCGGCGGCGCAGCCGGGGTGGAGCTGGTGCTCGCCGCCGCCGAGGCCTTTCACCGCGCCGGCGGCAAGGTGGCGCTCGCGCTCGTCGCGGCGCCCGGCGGACTGCTCGCTGGCCATGCCGAAGGCGTGCGCCGGCGGGTCGCGCGGCGGCTGGCGCAGGCCGGCATCGCGCTCCACATCGCCCGCGCCCGCGGCACGCCCACCGGCCTCGAGCTCGTCGATGGCGCAGAGCACACGGCTTCCGCCCTGCCCGCCGACTGCGTGATCGCCGCCACCGGCGCGCGCGCCCTGCCCTGGCTGCAGACGAGCGGCCTGGCCTGCGACGCCGAGGGCTGGGTCGTGGTCGATGCCGGCCACCGCAGCCGCTCGCATCCAGCCATCCACGCCGCCGGCGACGCGTGCACCCGCGATGCACCCGGCTTCGCGCGCTCGGGCGTGCATGCGGTGCATGCCGGTCCGGTGCTCGCCGCCAACCTGCTCGCTGCGCTGGCCGACGCCACGCCCGCCCCGCCGCAGCGCTACCAGCCGCGCCCGCGCTCGCTCTACCTGATCGCCTGCGGCCCACGCCACGCCATCGCCTCCTGGGGCCCCTGGTCCGCCGAGGGGCGCTGGGTGTGGCACTGGAAGGACCGCATCGACCGCGGCTTCATTGCCCGCCATCGCAGGCCGCCCGCCCGCGCCGTGTAAGGAGTCGCCCACTGCCCACGAACAACCCGCAAGCACCCGCCGCCCGAGGCTCTTCCCGCATGCCCCCTTCCCCCTCCCCGCACGCCCTGGCTCGCGCCCTGCGCGCGGGGGTGCTCGCCTGTGCGATGGCGGTGAGCATGGGCGCCGCCGCCGCGGTCGAGGTGGGCCGCTTCG
This sequence comes from Thauera sp., assembly GCA_029286945.1. GTDB lineage: Bacteria > Pseudomonadota > Gammaproteobacteria > Burkholderiales > Rhodocyclaceae > Thauera. Next base: position 5,988 of record JAREIX010000115.1, read on the forward strand.
ACACCCCTGCCCCGCTGCCGCCCGCCCCCTGGCAGGAGATCCGCTTCGACACCGCGGTGCCGCCCACCCGCTACCGCATCCGCGCCTGGGACGGCGTGATGGCGATCGAGGCCGAGTCCGAAGCGAGCATGTCGCTGCTCGCCCGCCCCATCCAGGTCGACCTGCAGGCGACGCCGGTGCTGTGCTGGCGCTGGCGCATCGAGAACCGGCTCGACAAGGCCGACCTGCGCCACCGCGCGGGCGACGACTATGCGGCGCGGGTGTACCTCGGCTTCCGCCTGCCGCCGGCCAGCCTCGGGCTGGGGACGCGCGCCGGGCTCGCGCTCGCCCGCGCCCGCCACGGCGAGCAACGTGCCCGACGCCGCGCTCAACTACGTCTGGGACAACCGCCACCCGGTGGGTACCGAGGCGCCCAATGCCTACACCGAGCGCACGCGCATGATCGTGCTGCGCTCGAACGAAGCCGCCACCGGCCGCTGGCAGGAGGAGCGCCGCGACATCGCCACCGACGCGGCCACCGCCTTCGGTGGCAAGGGCGTCGAGCTCACGCTGCTCGCGGTGGCCACCGACACCGACAACACCGGCGAGCGCGCACGGGCGGGCTTTGCCGACCTGCATTTCGTCGCCCGCGGCGCACAATGCCGCTTCCCGCCGGATCACCCGTGACGATGCCGCGCTCGCCGATCCTGCCGACCCCGGCCCCGCCATCCCGCCTCGGGCTGCGCGCCTGCCCGGACAACAACTGGTTTCCGCACGGAGAGTGCCCCACATGTCGAGCTGCAAGGATGCCACCCGCCTCGGTTCGGACGCGCTCGAGCGCAAGTTGTCGCTGCGCGAGCGCCTGTCGCTGCGCATGCATCGGGCCCTGTGCGCCGGCTGCACCCGCTTCGAGGAGCAGCTCGCGGCGCTGCGCGCGCTGAGCCGGCACTGGGCCGAGGGACACGCTCCCCCGGCTGGCGAACCGCCGCCCGGATCCGCTGGTTCCACGGGTGCGGGTGACGAACGATGAAGAAAGCCCTCCTGCTGCTGGTCGTGCTGGCGCTCGTCGCCGCCTTCTTCGCGAGCGGACTGCACCGCCAGCTCGACCTCGACGCCCTCAAGGCCGGCATGGACGGGTTCGCCGCCTGGCGCGAAGCCTCTCCGCTCGTGGTTGCCGCGCTCTACTTCGGCGCCTATGTGGCGGTGACCGCGCTGTCGCTGCCCGGCGCGGCGGTGATGACACTGGCCGGCGGCGCGCTGTTCGGGCTGGGCTGGGGGCTCTTGATCGTGTCCTTCGCGTCCACGATCGGCGCCACGCTGGCCTTCCTGGTCTCGCGCCACCTGCTGCGCGACAGCGTGCACGCGCGCTTCGGCGAGCGCCTGCGCGCGATCGACCAGGGTATCGCGCGCGACGGCGCGTTCTACCTGTTCTCGCTGCGCCTGGTGCCGGTCTTCCCCTTCTTCCTGATCAACCTGTTGATGGGGCTCACGCCGATCCGCACCCGCACCTTCTATTGGGTCAGCCAGATCGGCATGCTGCCCGGCACGCTGGTGTACGTGAACGCCGGCACCGAGCTCGGCGCGGTGGACAGCCTGGGCGGCGTGCTGTCGCCCGCCCTCGTCGCCTCCTTCGTGCTGCTCGGCCTGTTTCCGCTGCTCGCGCGCTGGGTGCTCGCGCGCGTGCAGGCGCGCCGGGTGTATGCGCGCTGGACGCGCCCGGCGCGCTTCGAGCGCAACCTGGTGGTGATCGGCGCCGGCGCCGCCGGGCTGGTCACCGCCTACATCGCCGCCGCGGTGAAGGCGAAGGTGACCCTGGTCGAGGCGCACAAGATGGGCGGCGACTGCCTAAACACCGGCTGTGTGCCGAGCAAGGCGCTGATCCGCAGCGCAAAGCTCGCCCACCAGATCCGCCACGCCGGCCACTACGGCCTGAACGCGGCCGAGCCCGGCTTCAGCTTCCGCACGGTGATGGCGCGCGTGCATGAGGTGATCCGCAGGATCGAGCCGCACGACAGTATCGAGCGCTACACGAAGCTGGGCGTCGAGGTCGTGCAGGGCTACGCGCGTATCGTCGATCCGTGGACGGTGGAGGTGGCCTTGAACGACGGCGGCACGCGACGCATCACCACGCGCAGCATCGTCATCGCCGCCGGCGCGCGCCCGGCCGTGCCGCCCCTGCCCGGGCTGGATGCGGTCGGCTACCTGAGCAGCGACACGGTGTGGGAGGCCTTCGCACGCCTGGACGCGCCCCCGCGCCGGCTGGTGGTGCTGGGCGGCGGGCCGATCGGCTGCGAGCTGGCACAGTGCTTCGCCCGCCTCGGATCGCAGGTCACGCAGATCGGCCGCGCGCCGCAACTGCTGCCGCGCGAGGACGAGGACTTCGCCGCCTTCGCCCGCGCCAGCCTCGAGCGCGACGGCGTTCAGGTGCTGACCGGCGTCCGCGCGCTGCGCTGCGAGCGCGAGGACGCGCCCGACGGCCCCCGCAAATTCATCGTCGTCGCCCGCGCCGGCGAGGAGACGCGGATCGCGTTCGACGCGCTGCTGTGCGCGGTGGGCCGCGAGGCCCGGCTCGAGGGCTACGGGCTGGAGGAGATCGGCATCCCGGTGCAGCGGACGGTGGTCACCAACGAGTACCTCGAGACCCTCTACCCCAACATCTACGCCGCCGGCGACGTCGCCGGCCCTTACCAGTTCACCCACGTCGCCGCGCACCAGGCTTGGTACGCGGCGGTCAACGCGCTGTTCGGCAAGCTGAAGCGCTTCAAGGTCGATTACCGCGTGGTGCCGCACACCACCTTCATCGACCCCGAGGTGGCGCGCGTCGGGCTCAACGAGCGCGAGGCGCGCGCGCGCGGCATCGCCTTCGAGCTCACGCGCTACGGCCTCGACGACCTCGACCGCGCCATCGCCGACGGCGCCGACCATGGCTTCGTCAAGGTGCTCACCGTGCCCGGCAAGGACCGCATCCTGGGCGTGACCATCGTCGGCGAGCATGCCGGCGAGCTGCTGGCCGAATTCACCCTGGCGATGAAGCACGGCCTGGGGCTCAACAAGATCCTCGGCACCCTCCACACCTACCCGACGCTGTCCGAGGCCAGCAGGTACGCCGCGGGCGAGTGGAAGCGCGCCCATGCACCGCAGCGCGTGCTCGGCTGGCTGGCGCGCTACCACGCCTGGCTGCGGGGGTGACGGCGCGCGGCAGGCTGCGCCGGGCAGGGCCGCATGGCCGCCGCGCATCCCCGAAGCGCGGGTGCCGCCGGCTCAGGCGCGCTGGTAGCGCGTCCGGCTCGACAGCACCAGGCCGACGACGCTGGCGAGCCCGGTGATCACCCAGGTCCATTGCCAGCCGCCGGCCGCGCCCGCCACCCAGGCCACCAGCGGCGGGCCGAGGAACTGGCCAGCCGAGGAGCACTGCTGCATCCAGCCCACGGTGGTCGACACCGTGTGCTCGCTCGGCGCCACATGCACCGCGAGCGCGAACAGCGTGGCCGGGATGAGCCCCCCGAGCGCCGAGAACAGCACCACCGCGAGATAGCGCACGATCGGCGCGTCGGCGGCAACCGGACTGAAGGCGACGAAGGTGGTCGCCGCCATCGCCACGAATCCTGCATAGAGCAGGTGGCGGGCGCACACCCCGTGGTGCAGCAGGCGGCCGGCGGCGATGTTGCCGGTGACGTTGACCAGGCAGGCGAAGGCGGTGAGCAGCCCGGCGAGCTGGCCCGACAGCCCGGCCTGGGCGTAGATCGAGGGCAGGAAGCCGATCACCGCCAGCCACTGGCTGGAATACATCGAGAAGCCGGCGATGACGTTGCCCTTGTAGAGCTCGAGCGTCACCTCGCCCTCGACATGCTCTTGGCTCTTGTCGATCAGCGCCTGCAGCATCTCGCGCTCGGGCGAAAACCAGAAGCCGAAGTAGACGAGC
>JAREIX010000342.1 GCA_029286945.1 Thauera sp.
GAAGACGATGCCTTCGCGCTCGCAGGCGTGGCAGAAATCCTCGTTCTCGGACAGGAAGCCGTAGCCGGGGTGGATGGCCTGGGCACCGGTCTGCTTCGCCGCGGCGATGATCCTGTCGATCACCAGGTAGGACTCGCGCGCCGCCGCCGGGCCGATCAGCACCGCCTCGTCGGCCAGGCGCACGTGGCGGGCGTTGGCGTCGGCCTCGGAATAGACCGCGACGGTCCTGATGCCCATGCGGTGGGCGGTCTTGATGACGCGGCAGGCGATTTCACCTCGGTTAGCGATCAGGATCTTGTCGAACATGTTGTCTCCAGCGTGTCTTGTGTCGGTTCGGCGCGCGTTTGGGCGCGAGTTCGGCCCGATTGCGGCGTTCAGCGCTGCGCGATCCAGGCCGCGGGGCGCTTGTCGAGGAAGGCGGCCAGCCCTTCCCTGGCCTCGGGCGTGGCGCGCAGGCTCGCGATGCGGCGTGCGGTGTCTTCCACCACAGCGTCGCTCAGCGGCCGATTGGCCACCGCACGGATCAGGTCCTTGGCCGCGGCCTGCGACTTCGGGCCGCCCTGCAGCAGGGCCTCGACCACTTCGGCCACCTTGGCGTCCAGTTCCTCGCCCGCCACCGCCTCGTGCGCCAGACCCAGCGCGGCCGCGCGCGCGGCGTTGATGCGCTCGGCGGTCTGGAAGTAACGGTAGGCCTGACGCTCGCCGATGGCGCGTATCACATAGGGGCTGATCGCCGAGGGGATGATCCCGAACTTGACCTCGGAGGTCGCGAACACCGCCTTGTCACCGGCGATGCAGATGTCGCACGCGCTCGCCAGCCCCATGCCGCCGCCCAGCGCCGCGCCATGCACGCGCGCGATGGTCGGCTTCTTCATCTCGGCCAGGGTGCGCAGCATGCCGGCGAGCTTCATCGCATCGGCAAAGTTCTCCGCCTCGCTCGCCTCGCCGGCGGCCTTCATCCAGTTGAGGTCGGCGCCGGCGGAAAAGCTCTTGCCCCGCCCGGCGAGCACCACCGCGCGCACCGAATCGTCCGCATCGAGCGCGATGCAGGCGGTGGTGAGATCGGCGATCAGCTGCGCGTTGAAGGCGTTGTGCACGTCCGGGCGGTTCATCCAGATCGTCGCCACGCCGGCTTGGCGTTGAATTTCAAGCGTTTCGTACATCGTGTCTCCTCGCCTCCAGGGGCGTTTCAGTCCTTTCCGGCTTCGAACCAGTTCTCCAGTCTCAGCCCGTCGAAGCATTCGAAGTCGCGCGTATTGCGCGTGACCAAGGTCAGGTTCCGGGTGGCAGCGATGGCGGCGATCTGGCTATCCGGGTAGGGCTGCGGCCGCCCAAGCCCAAGGAGGCGGGCACGCTCTCTCGCGTGCCAGGTGGCTGCAGTCTCGTCGTACGGCAATATCTGCATGCTGGAGCCAATGACAATGTCACGATAAGCCCGTACCAGCATCTCCCCCCGCCCGACACTCGGGGCGCGCAAGGCGCCACACAGCAACTCGTGCCAAACGACCGACGCAATCGCGCAGTCGTTTCCATCACGCGAAAAGCGACGCACAACCCCAGGATCAACCCGCGGCTTGAGCAATTCGGACAGCACATTGGTATCCAGCAGAAACGACACCCCCATCACGCACGCTCTTGTTTCACATCGTGCCCTTCTGCGTCGTCTGCAACGCCCCCGGCCCAGTCATATTCGGGTCCGCTGAAATCGCAGCGAGGCTCGTAGATCGTCCTGTCGCGCCAGCTGTCGATCTCTTCGTCCGTCCAGTCAGGAAACGCATCCTCGGCAGCGAGCTTCGCTCTCACCTCCTGCACGACATCCCAGAACGACGGGCGCGCGGTCGTCGCGACACGCATGCGTTCGTATTCCTGGACCGCAAGCACCACCGCCACTGGCTTGCCGCGGCGGGTGATGGTGACCGGCTTACCCGCCTCGGCCTGATGGATCAGCGCGGGCAACTGGTTCTTCGCATCGGCAATCGAGATCATCTGCGCCTCCTTAAATAGCTATCTACATAGCCATTCTAGACCTCACCTCACCGCATTACATCCGGAACACGCCGAACTTGGTCGGCTGGATCGGCGCATTGAGCGCGGCCGACAGGCTCAATCCCAGGATGCGCCGCGTCTGCGCCGGGTCCACCACGCCGTCGTCCCACATGCGCGCGGTGGCGTAGTAGGGATGGCCCTGAAACTCGTACTGCTCGCGGATCGGCGCCTTGAAGGCCTCTTCCTCTTCCTTGCTCCAGCTGCCGCCCTTGGCCTCGATGCCGTCGCGGCGCACGGTGGACAGCACGCTCGCCACGCTGATACGCGAGTTGGGCCACATCCACAGGAAGCGCGGCGAGTAGGCACGGCCGCACATGCCGTAGTTGCCCGCGCCGAAGGAGCCGCCGATGAGCATGGTGATCTTGGGCACCTGCACGGTCGCCACGGCGGTCACCATCTTGGCGCCGTCCTTGGCGATGCCGCCGTTCTCGTACTTGCGGCCGACCATGAAGCCGGTGATGTTCTGCAGGAACAGCAGCGGGATGCCGCGCTGGCCGCACAGCTCGATGAAGTGC
>JAREIX010000116.1 GCA_029286945.1 Thauera sp.
CCTCGGAGTCGCTGCTGGTGTTGATGTGGCGCAGGTCGGACAGGAACATCTCGCGCTTGAGCGCTTCCGAGTTGGTCAGGTTGCCGTTGTGCGCCAGCAGCAGGCCGAAGGGCGAATTGACGTAGAAGGGCTGGGCCTCGGCCGCGTTGTAGGCCGAGCCCGCGGTCGGGTAGCGGACGTGGCCGATGCCCCAGTTCCCCTGCAGGTTACGCATGTTGCGGGTGCGGAACACGTCGCGCACCAGGCCCGAGCCCTTGTGCATGTGGAAGCGACCGGCCTCGGAGGTGGCGATGCCCGCCGCGTCCTGGCCACGATGCTGGAGGACCTGCAAGCCGTCGTACAGCAGCTGGTTGACCGGAGAAGTGGCGACGACGCCGAGAATTCCGCACATGGGAGTAACGCCTATCTGAATCGAATCTTGTCGGCCACCTCAGCAGGCAGCCACGGTTTTGCAGCGATCACCGCCGACTCCATCGGCGGCGAGAACAGGGCCTGCGACCACCAGGGCTCGCGCGACACCCCGGCCAGCCCGCCGATCAGCACCACCACGAACGCGATCGCCAGACCGCGCGCGATGCCGAACAGCGCGCCGAAGAAGCGGTCGGTGGCGCCCAGCCCGGCAGCGCGCAGCAACTCGCGCAGCAGGTAACGGATCAGCGCGGCGAGGATCAGCACCCCGACCACGACCAGCGCGCCGCCGGCCACCTGGCGCCACATCGGCTCGGCGATCAGGCCGGAAAACACTGCGGCCGCCTGTTCGTTATAGCGCCATGCAGCGAACAGCGCTGCTGCCCATGCGAGCACGGCCATCACTTCGCTGACCAGCCCGCGCCACATGCCGATGGCCGCGGACAGCCCCAGCACGGTGAGAAAGACGTAATCGAATTCGGTCATCGTGAGTCGGTCAGCGCGGCTGGAGCACGGCCTGATGCCCGGCCGCCTTGAGTCGGGCGGCCGCCGAATCGGCTGCGGTGCGCCCGGCCACCGGGCCCACGCGGACGCGCGTCACGCTGCCGGCGCGCTCGGTGTAGGCCGGGAAGCCCTTGGCCTTGAGGTCGTCGGCCAGGCGCGCGGCCTTGGCGGCGTCGCTGAAGGCCCCCACCTGGATGACGAAGGACTCGCCGCGCGGGGGCGCGACCTCGCCGCTGAGGATCGCGCGCACGCGCGCCTCCTCCTCGGCGGACGGCGCCGGAAGCCGTGGTTCGGGCGCACGCGCCGCGGGCGCCGGACGGGGTGCCGGCGATTCGACGCGCGGCGCCGGCGCGGGCGCAGTCGCCGCAGCCGGCTCGGCGGCAGGCTTGACCGCCGTCTCGGCGGCAGGCTTGGAAGCCGGCTCGGCCCCCTTGTCGCTGGCCGCGAGCGCCTCGTCCTCGGGCACCGGCACGGTGGTCGACGCCGCCGGTGCCTCGTCGGTCGCAGCCGGGCGGCGCAACGCCGCCACGCGGTCGCGATCCGGAATGGTGATCTGGATGTCCTGGACGGCGAGATGCGGTTCCTGCTCCATGATCATCGGCAGCACCACGGCCGCGAGCAGCGCCAGGGCGACGGCGCCGACGAGCCGGCGCCGCGCCCGCTTCTTGATATCCAGATTGTCTGCGTCACTCACCGCCGAACCTCGTCAGTGCCTTGCAGCCTTGATCGCCGAAAGCACGTCTGCCACCGTCAGGAAGGATCCGAAAGCGACGATTCTATCACCCTCGGCCGCTTCCTTTTGCGCTGCAGCAAACGCCTCAGCGGGTGAAGCGAAACAGCGGATGTCGCCCTTGTCGGTGGTCGCCCGCACCAGCTCGGCGAGCGCGTCGGCACGCAGGCCGCGCGGACCGGGCAGATCGGCCAGCAGCCAGTGATCGACGCGGCCCGCCATCAGGGCCACGACCCCGCCGACGTCCTTGTCGCCGAGCATGCCGAGCACCGCCCAGGTTTCCGGGTAGAAGCCCATGTTGCCGAGGTTGTCGGCCAGCACGCCGGCAGCCTGCGGGTTGTGGGCCACATCGAGCACCACGCTCGGCCGCCCCGGCAGCACCTGGAAGCGACCCGGCACCTCGACCAGCATCAGCCCCTGGCGGATGTGCTGCATCGACACCGGAAGGCGTGCGCGCAGGCATTCGAGCGCCGTGATCACCGCCGAGGCGTTGAGCAGCTGGTTCGCGCCGCGAAGCGCCGGGTACGCCAGGCCGCCGCGCTTGACCAGCTCGCCCCGGGCGGGCGGACGCTCGTAGCGCCAGTAGCCCCACTGCTGGCGATCGCCGCCGAAGCCGAAGTCGCGCCCGCTGATCCACAGCTCGGCGCCTACCGCGGCGGCATGCTCCACCAGCGTTTCCGGCGGCTGCGGGTCGCCGCAGATCGCCGGACAGCCGCTGCGGAAGATGCCGGCCTTCTCGCGCCCGATCGCCTCGCGCGTGTCGCCAAGGTAGTCCATGTGATCCATCGCCACGCTGGTGACCAGCGCGCAGTCGGAGTCGAACACATTGACCGCGTCGAGTCGGCCGCCGAGGCCAACCTCGAGGACGATCACGTCCGGCCGTTCGCTGGAGAAGACGTGCCAAGCGGCGAGCGTGCCATGCTCGAAGTAGGTCAGCGGGGTGTCGCCGCGCGCGGCCTCGACGGCCGCGAAGCCCGCCACCAGGAGCTCGTCGCCGACCTCCCTGCCATCGACGCGCACGCGCTCGTTGTAGCGCAGCAGATGCGGCGAGGTGTAGCAGCCGACGCGGTATCCGGCGGCGAGCAGGATGCCCTCGAGCATCGCGCAGCACGAGCCCTTGCCGTTGGTCCCGCCCACCGTGATGACCACCGCCTCGGAAGCGACTGCCATGCGGTCGCGCACCGCCGCCACCCGCTCCAGGCCGAGCTCGATGCGCTGCCCATGGCGCGCCTCGAGCAGCGCGAGCCAGCCATCGAGGCTTGCAGGCAGCATCGGGTTCAGCATCTGCTCTGCCATCAGTCTTCGACCACGTCGGCGGGTTGGCGGCTGAGCATGGCCAGCAGCGTGGCGAGCTGGTCACGCATCTCGCGACGATCGACGATGAGGTCGATCGCCCCCTTCTCGAGCAGGAACTCCGCACGCTGGAAGCCTTCTGGCAGCTTCTCGCGCACGGTCTGCTCGATCACGCGCGGGCCGGCGAAGCCGATCAGCGCATTGGGTTCGGCGATCACCACGTCACCCATGAAGGCGAAGCTCGCCGACACCCCGCCCATGGTCGGGTCGGTGAGCACCGTCACGAAAGGCAGGCGACGCTCGGCGAGGCGGGTGACCGCCGCAGTGGTCTTGGCCATCTGCATCAGCGACAGCAGGCCTTCCTGCATGCGCGCGCCCCCGGAGGCGGTCACGCAGATGAAGGGCACGCGCTGCTCGAAGGCGGCCCGGGCGCCGCGCACGAAGCGCTCGCCGACGACCGAGCCCATCGAGCCGCCGAGGAACTCGAACTCGAAGCAGGCGACGACCACCGGAATGCTCTTGATCGCGCCGCTCATCACCACCATCGCATCGGCCTCGCCGGTGTCGGCGGTGGCGGTGGACAGGCGCTCGGGGTACTTGCGTGAGTCCTTGAACTTGAGCGCGTCGACCGGCGTCACCTCGGCGCCGATCTCGACCCGGCCGTCGGCATCCAGCAGCACGTCGAGCCGCCGGCGCGCCCGCAGGCGATGATGGTGGCCGCACTTCGGGCAGACGCCGAGGTTGCCGTCGAGGTCCGAGCGGTAAAGCACCGACTCGCAGCCATCGCACTTGCTCCACAGCCCTTCCGGGATCGACTTGTTGCGCGCGGGCGCGTCGCCGCGCTTGATTCGCGGCGGCAGCAGCTTCTGCAACCAGCTCATGATCAGACTCCTTCGCCCGCAGGCAGGGCGTCGAGCGCGGCGCGGATATCGCGCATGAAGGCGGTCACGCGCGCCACCTCGGACCCGGGGTTGTGTTCGATCTCCTCGATGATGCGGCTGCCGATCACCACCGCGTCGGCCACCGCGCCGATGCGCTGCGCGCTCTCAGCGTCACGGATGCCGAAGCCCACGCCCACCGGCATGCCGACCGCGGCGCGGATCTGCGGGATGCGGCGCGCGACGTCGTCGACGTCGAGCTTGGCGCTGCCGGTCACGCCCTTGAGGGAGACGTAGTAGATGTAGCCGCTGCCCGCGCGGGCGACGTCGGCGAAACGCTGCTCCGACGAGGTCGGCGCCAGCAGGAAGATCGGATCGAGCCCGCCGGCCTTGGCGGTGGCGGCGAAGCTCACGCACTCCTCGGGCGGGTAATCCACCACCAGCACGCCATCGACGCCAGCCTCGTGCGCCGCGGCGACGAAGCGCTCGGGCCCCATGGCTTCGATCGGGTTGGCGTAGCCCATCAGCACCACCGGGGTGTCGGCGTTGCTGGCGCGGAAGGCGCGCACGCTCTCGAGCACCTTGCGCAGGCTCATGCCCTGCGCGAGGGCGCGCTCGGAGGCACGCTGGATGGTGGGGCCGTCGGCCATCGGGTCGGAGAACGGCACACCGAGCTCGATGATGTCGGCGCCGCCCTCGACCAGTGCGTGCATCAGCGGCAGGGTCAGCTCGGGGGCCGGAAAACCGGCGGTGACGAAGGGGATCAGCGCCTTGCGGCCATCGGCCTGAAGGCGCTGGAAAACGGTCTGGATTCTTGACATGTCTCGATCACACTGCGGGCCGCTTGCGCGGCCCGCGGCAGGTTCAGAACTGGAGGCCGGAGCGCTCGGCGACGGTGTGCATGTCCTTGTCGCCACGGCCGGAGAGATTGACCAGCAGGATCTTGTCCTTGGGCAGCGTCGGCGCGAGCTTGGCGGCGTAGGCGAGCGCGTGCGCGGACTCGAGCGCCGGGATGATGCCCTCGAGTCGGCACAGGTCGTGGAAGCCCTTCAGCGCCTCGGCATCGGTGATGCCGACGTAGTCGGCGCGCGCGGTGTCCTTGAGCCAGGCGTGCTCCGGACCGACGCCCGGGTAGTCGAGGCCGGCGGACACCGAATGGGTCTCGATGATCTGGCCGTCCTCGTCCTGCAGCAGGTAGGTGCGGTTGCCGTGCAGCACGCCGGGACGGCCGGCGGTCAGCGAGGCCGAATGACGGCCGGTGTCGAGGCCGTCGCCCGCAGCCTCGACCCCCACGAGCTTGACGCCCGGCACGCCGATGTAGGGGTGGAAGATACCCATCGCGTTCGAGCCGCCGCCCACGCAGGCGATGACGTAGTCCGGCTGGCGCCCCACCATCTCGGGCATCTGCACCAGGCATTCCTTGCCGATCACCGCCTGGAAGTCGCGCACCATCATCGGGTAGGGGTGCGGTCCGGCGACCGTGCCGATGATGTAGAAGGTGTCGGCGACGTTGGTGACCCAGTCGCGCATGGCCTCGTTCAAGGCGTCCTTGAGCGTCTTCGAGCCCGACTCGACCGGCACCACGGTGGCGCCGAGCAGCTTCATGCGGTAGACGTTGGCGGCCTGGCGCTTGACGTCTTCCGAGCCCATATACACCACGCACTCCATGCCGTAGCGCGCGGCCACGGTGGCGGTGGCGACGCCATGCTGGCCGGCGCCGGTCTCGGCGATCACGCGCGGCTTGCCCATGCGGCGGGCGACCAGGGCCTGGCCGATGCAGTTGTTCACCTTGTGCGCGCCGGTGTGGTTGAGGTCCTCGCGCTTGAGGTAGATCTGCGCGCCGCCGAGCAGGCCCGACCAGCGCTTGGCATGGTAGATCGGGCTCGGCCGGCCGACGTAGTGCTTGAGCTCGTATTCGAACTCGGCGATGAATTCCGGATCAGCCTGGCAGGCGGCGTACGCGGCGCGCAGCTCGGCGAGCGCCGGCATCAGCGTCTCCGAAACGAATACGCCGCCGTACGGCCCGAAATGCCCGCTCGCGTCGGGAAACTGGTAAGGCGTGTCAGCCATCTGCATGTCGAACTCCGGCTATGAAGGCGGCGATCTTCGCCGCATCCTTGATTCCCTTGGCGCTTTCCACGCCGCTCGATACATCGACCGCCCACGGACGCACTCGGCGTACCGCCTCGGCCACGTTGTCCGCGTCGAGCCCGCCGGAAAGCACGAGCGGCCGCCCGAACCCTTCCGGAATCAGCGACCAGTCGAAAGTCCTGCCGCCGCCGCCATAGCCCTCGACGAAGGCATCGACGAGGATTCCGCTGGCGCGCGGATGGAAACTCGAGAATTCTAGCAGATCGACCCCGGGGCGCATCCGTGCCGCCTTGATCCAGGGTCGTCCGTAGCGGGCGCAATCGGACTCCGCTTCGTCACCATGGAACTGCAGAAGTTGCAGCGGCACGCGCGCAAGCACGGCATCGATCTCGGCGGGCGTGGCATTGACGAAGAGGCCGACCGCGGTGACGAAGGGCGGCAGCAGCGCGACGAGCTCGGCCGCCTGCTCGATGTCGACCGCGCGCGGACTGGGCGGGTAGAAGACGAAGCCGATTGCGTCGGCGCCGCAGTCGACGGCCGTGCGCACGTCCTGCGGGCGCGTCAGGCCGCAGATCTTGATTCGGGTACGGGACATTCAGACGAGGGGTAGCTGGGGCAGCGCGATGATACGCCCATCGCCCGGGAGCGGCCAGCGTGGCGGGTAGCTCACGCCGCACAGGTAGAGCCCGTCGGGCGCAAAGGTCGGCGCCGCGCGGGTGCGATCGCGCGCCTCGAGCAGCTCGCGCATCCACGCCACCGGATAGCGCCCCTTGCCGACATAGACCAGCGCCCCCACCAGGTTGCGGATCATGTGGTGCAGGAAGCCGTTGGCGCGGAAGTCGAAGAGCAGGTAATCGCCCTGGCGGCTGACGCGCGCCTCGTGCATCAGCCGCACCGGCGTCTTCGACTGGCAACCGGCGGCGCGGAAGGACGAGAAGTCGTGCATGCCGACCAGGCACTCGGCCGCAGCCGCCATGCGCGCCACATCGAGCGGCAGGTGGAACCAGCCCACCCGCCCGGCCAGCATCGCCGGCCGCGTCGGCGCGTTGTGCAGGATGTAGCGGTACTGGCGTTCGGTGGCGAGGTAGCGGGCATGGAAGTCATCGTCCACCGCGACCGACCAGCGCACCACGACGGCGGCCGGCAGCAGCGCGTTGACGCCGCGCACCCAGGCGGTGGGCGGGCGCTGCGCTGCGGTGTCGAAGTGCACGACCTGGGCGCTGGCATGCACGCCGGTGTCGGTACGCCCGGCACAATGCAGGCGCACGGGCTCTGCGGCGATCTGCGTGAGCGCCGCCTCGAGCACGTCCTGCACGGTGCGACCATGGGCCTGGCTCTGCCAGCCGCAGAAGGCATCGCCCGCATATTCGAGACCAAGGACGATCCGCGTCACGCCAGACTCCACCACAGCAGGTAGCCGAACGCGAGCAGCGCGATCGAGACGTCGAGCGCCCCCAGCCGCTCGCGATTCAGCACCACGACCTCGCCGGCGCCCTCCTCCTGCGCCGGCATCAGCCAGTCGCGCCATTGCGACCGGACCGAACCGCGCGGGGCGGCCTCGACGTAGCGCAGCACCAGCAGCAGGCGCAGGGCCAGGCGCTCGGGCGGCACGCCGATCAGACGCAGCGGGCGGCCGAGCGCGTAAAGGCCGGCGACCAGCCGCTCGAGCGACAGCCGCTCGAGCAGCACGGCCACCGCACACACCACGGCCAGCAGGCGGCCGGCGTGCAGGGCAGCGAGGGCGAGCCCTTCGCGCGTCGGCCCCAGGTACAGCCAGCCATGGAAGAAAGCCTCGCCCGGGGTGAACCAGGCGAACAGCAGCACGATCGCAAGCAGCAGGACCCGCACCCTGCGCAGCAGGCGCAGGAAGCGTGGCCGCGCGAGCACCCCGGCCACCGCCAGGCACAGCGCCGTGGCGACGGCGAGCGCGACCGGCGAGAGCAGCTGGATCGACGCCACGGCCGCCAGCCAGAGGATCAGGATCAGTCCGGAATGCATGTCGACAAAGCAGAAAGGCCGCCCCGAGCCGGGACTCGGGGCGGCCTGGCGAGGGGGCGTTCAGCCCAGGCGCGCGATCATATCGCGCGCGGCCGCCTGCTGTCTCGACGAGCCCTCGCTCATGACCTCTTCGAGGAGTTCGAGCGCGCCTTCCTTGTCGCCCATCTCTTCGTAGGCGCGCGCGAGTTCGAGCTTGGTCTCCGCTTCCTCGCTCTCCGGGCCGCCAGCCGGCTCGGCTTCGGGCGCTTCGGCGTCGAATGCGGGAACGGCCTCGAACTGCGTTTCCGCCACCGAGAACGGCACCGCGTCCACCGGCGGCAGATCGCCGCCCTCGAGGTCGAGATCGAGGTCGATCGAGGTCAGGTCGAATTCCGGCGTGGTCGCAGGCTGGGGCGCCTGAGGGGTGGCCGGCGCATCGAGCTCGAAATCGAAATCGAGCAGGCTGCTGTCAAAGCTGGTCTTTTCAAGGTCGACCACGGGCTCCGCGGGGCTTGCCGCGGGCTGCGCGCTGGCGGCGCTCGGCCCGCCCGCAGCCGCCCCGTCATCGAATTCAAGCCCGTCGGCACCGAACTGGGTCGCGGGGCTGCTGATCACCGTGGCGTTGAGGTCGAAGCGCTCGGCCGGCGCGCCGAGTTCGAGATCGGGCAGCTCGAAGTCGAGCCCGGTCGACATCATCTGGCCGACGTCGTCGAGCACGGTTGCCGCGCCGAGATCCGCGGCCGACGCCGCCGGCTGCGCCTCGCCCGGCGCGGAATTGACGCCGCCCTGCTGCGGCGCCTCGGGCTCGCCGATGTCGAGATCGAACACCATGCCGGCGTCGCCCTGCTCCGCGACCTCCGCGACTGCCGGACTTGCCGGCGGCGTGGCATCGAAGTCGAGATCGAAGCTGTGCTCCTGCGCCGCGGACTCGGTTGCGGCGGATTCGTCCACTGGAGCCTCGTCACCGAGGTCGAGCTCGAAGTCGATCACGCCGGAATCGATGGTGAGTTCGTCGGCAATCGGCTCCGCGCTCGGCTCCGCTGCGGCGGCCTCGAGGTCCGCGGACGGCGTGCCGTCGGCGGTGAGCCGGTTGAGGTCGCCCGGCAGCGTCCAGGTGTCGCGCATCTGCGAGTGGCTGGGCTCGATCGGCGCGGTGGTCGTGAAATCGAGCGAGGACAGCTCGTGTGCAACCGCCGCGGCCTCGTCCGCCGCGCCACCCAGCGGAGCCTCGTCCGCCGCCGCCGCGGCGGTGGCGGCGAGGCCTGCTGCCGCGCCGGCGGTGACTGCCGATGCCGCGCCCAGCGTGGTGCCCGCCGCCGACGGCGCGGTGATCGAAGCACCCGGCTGTGCGGGCGCGGCGCCGTAAAGCGGATTGTCGGGGTCGAGCTTGCGCCCCATCGCGGCGGCCTTCTCCCAGTCACGACCCTGCCCGCCGGTGCGGGCGAAGAGCTCGCTGGCGATCGCGTCGAACTGCGTGCTGCTGCGCCGCTGGGCGTAGATCTCCAGCAGCTTCACGTAGATGGCGGCGCGTGCAGGATCGGCCTTGAGTGCGTCCTGAAGGATCTCCTCGGCCTGCACGTCGCGGCCATAGGCCATGTAGACGTCCGCTTCGGCAACCGGATCGACGCCCTCGTCGGTGTCGATCGAGGACAGCCCGGACTGGCTGAAATCGGTGTGCATGATGCTCGTGGCGCCGGTATCGACGCTCTGGCCGCCGGTGCCGGCGAACACGCCCTGACCGCCGCCGCTCATCGTCGTCGCACCGAGCGCGGCATCGGCGGCCTGGATCTCGGCCTCCTTGCGACGCTGGCGCGCCTTGAGGCCCACAAGGGCGAGCAGCAGCGCAAGGATCCCGCCGCCGCCCGCCAGCAGGGCGGGATCGCCGAGCAGCGATTCGATGAATGTGGGTTGGGCCGGGGCCTCGACCGGCGCAGGGCGCGCTGCAGGACGGGCCGCGGGCGCGGGCTGGGCAGCGGCGGGCGGCGCAGCGGGC
>JAREIX010000117.1 GCA_029286945.1 Thauera sp.
GTAGTCCTTCCAGCCCGAGCCGATCACGTAGCCGCGCACCACCGCCTCGATCGGCAGCGGCTTCAGGCGCTTGACCACCAGCGCGCGGCCGCGCACCTGCGCGCGCTCGTCGGCGGCCACCACGGTCTCGGGGTCGATGCCGGTGAGCTGGTTGGGCAGGATGTGGGCGAGGCGGTCGAACCAGAAGTTCGCCAGCGCCACCAGCACGCGGCCCTTGTCCGGGATCGGGTCGGGCAGGACCACGTCGAAGGCCGACAGGCGATCGCTGGTCACGATCAGCAGCTTGTCGGCGTCGACGGCGTAGATGTCGCGCACCTTGCCGCGACCGAGCAGCGGCAGGCTCTTGATGGAAGTCTCGAAAATGGGCGTCGCCACGGTGGGGCCTCGGGTTGCTGGCAAAGCCGGGATTATAGGGGAGGGGCGCTCACTTTCGTGGCTGCGGAGACGCGCCAAGTAATCGACATGCGCCGGGCGGTCGAAAACGAAATCGAATCGTCAGGCTGAAAGGGAAAAGGCGCGTTTCGTAAACGCCTTGAGCACTTTCTTATCCATCGTGATCAGCTTGACGTCCAGGTGATTGGCGAGCGCCACGAACTCGCAGTCGTAGGCGGAGCAGTCGCTGTCCCGAGCCAATTCCAGTACATCGCGTGAGGGCACCTCGAACTCGAACCCGTCCATCAAGGCCTCGGCTTCCGCCTGAAGACGGCAGGCGTGCTCGAAGCTCAGCAGGCCGCGGTGGAGGTACCCCGCCAGGATGTTTCGGAACTCGCTGCGCCACAGCCGCGGTGCGGCCCACTCGGGCTCGCGTTCCAGCAAGGCTTCTGCCGCCTCGGTGAACTCGCCGGGCAGATACAGGTACGCCAGGATATTGCTGTCGACGACAATCACGGGCGTCCCGCGCGTTTGGCTGCGTCGATGTCCTCGGCAGTGAACAGGCCTTCAGGCAAACCGGCCCGGAGCGCGCGGGCTCGCGCCAGCCGGTCGCCGACCGCAACGCGGCTTGGCAGCAGCACCGTTTCCAGGCAGACAATCGCCTCGCTGTTAAGGCTGCGGCGATGCAGCTCGGCAGCCGCCTTCAGGTGCTCGTACAAAGTGTCGGGGATGTTCTTGAGCGTCAGGGAGGTGGGCATTTCCAGGTTCTCCGGAGAAACCAAAACGGTTTCATTCTGGTGTATCGCCATGCCGAAAGCAATCGATCCATCGACCACTCGTTGGATCAACACCCGTAACAGGGGACAGACCACGATTCTGGGGTCAGCGAAACCGTGGTCCCCTATTTTGGTAAGGAATCACAATCCATGACTGCAGGTTGGCTGCGCGGATGGTAAAGGCACTCGTGGGCACATACATTGCTGCCGTTGTGGCCCTGGTTGCCGGTGCCGTCTCGATCTGGCGCTTGCGTTGCGAAGGCTTCGGTTGCATGGGTGTCGGTGTGGCCTGGTTCGCCTGGGTTGTCGCGTTCCGCGCGGGGAGATCGCCCTTCCCGGATGTGGTCGAGTGCCGCTGGTGCTTGCCGGCTCGCGGAAGGGGCCCGACGAGGCGGCCCTGTCGCAAGGGATGGCCGTGCCGAACGTCTTTCGAAGCATTCAGGCTCAACTGGAGTGAGGCGAAACTCGAGGTAGTGCTGGTCGTGGAGCTTGATGGCGAACTTGCGACGGAGCTCTGCTACAAGGTCCCATGGGACGAGGAGCACACACTGGGCGCGCGATTCAGAGGCACGCAGTGGATCGAGCTATGTGGCAGTACGCTCGTTCCGTGAGGGCGACGCCTGACCTTACGCCGCAAGCTCCGGGAACAGCACGTCCGTGAAACCGAACTTGCCGAAATCCCGCACCCGCATCGGGTACAGCGTGCCGTCGAGGTGGTCGCATTCGTGCTGCACCACGCGGGCGTGGAAGCCCTCGGCGACGCGGTCGATCGGCTCGCCGTCGGGCGTGAAGCCCTGATAGCGGATGCGGGTGTGGCGGGGCACGACGCCGCGCAGGCCGGGGACCGAGAGGCAGCCTTCCCAGCCGTCCTCCAGGTCGTCAGAAAGCGGCGTGACCAGCGGATTGACGAGGATGGTCATCGGCACCGGCGGTGCGTCGGGGTAGCGCTCGCTGTGCCCGAAGCCGAAGATCACCACGCGCAGGCCGACGCCGATCTGCGGCGCGGCGAGCCCCACGCCACCTTCGGCCGCCATGGTGTCGAACATGTCGGTGATCAGGGCGGCGAGTTCGGGTGTGCCGAAGGCGGTGACCGGGGCGGCGGGCTGCAGCAGGTGCGGGTCGCCCATGCGAAGGACGGTGCGGACGGTCATGGACGCGTGGCTCCCTGACTGGGGCTTGGGTTCGCTCGTTGAGGGTTCATGGCTGCAGGGGTATTCGCAGGAGGGCTTCAGGATCGGGGTCAGGCCGAATACGCCTCCGAATGTGCCTCGAAATCGGCCTCGAACAGCCCTGCGAGCACCGGCGCCAGCACGAAGTCGAATTCTGCCGCGAGCTCCGCGACCGGGTCATCCACCGCGACGAAGTCGGCGAGCAGCAGCGGGCGCAGCGCCTCGGGCACGCGCATGAAGAGACCGTCGCGGTCGTTGAGCGGCTCGCCGGCGACGTAGATCTGGGTGACGAAGGGGCGGTCGGCCTCCTGGAACACCGCGGCGTGGATGTGCGGCGTGCGCCCCGGGTAGGGCACCGGGCGGATGGTGCGGAAGCGATAGCGTCCTTCGCCGTCGGTGATCGTGTGGCCGAAGCCCTGGAAGTCCGGGTCTTCGTCGAGGCCGCCGCGATCGCGCGGGTGGCGGTAGCGGCCGTTGGCGTCGCACTGCCAGATCTCCACCCGCAGCCCGGCGAGCGGGCGGCCGTCGATGTCGAGCACGCGGCCCGACAGGTCGGCGATCTGCCCGGCGGCGCGGCCGCTGCGGCCCTCGACCTGGGTGAGGTCGTTGTCCATGTGCAGTGGCGGCGTGACCGGGTAGAAGGGGCCCAGCATCTGGGATGGCGTGAGCGTGCGCTGCGCGGCGCCGAGCGGGCTGCTCAGCAGCAGCGCGCTGCTGGCGAGGACGAGCTGGCGGCGGCGCGCGGACGGTGGCGAGCTGGACGGTGGCGACATCGTGGCGGGTCCTCTCGGGTACATGCACTGCGGACCGTCGCGCCGGCCTTCCGTTCCCCGGCCTGTCGCGGATCTGTGCGCGAGCGGCCCGGCGCAGCGGCGTCCGCGACCGGTGCCAGAGGTGATTTCGGGGGGCTAGGCGTGGGTCTCGCCGTCTTCCTTGCCCAGCAGCTTCCTCATCCGCCGCAAGCCCAGGAACACCAGCCCGGCGATCACCGGGATCGACACCGCGGTGAGCACCTCGGGCGTGGCCGGGGCGATGAGGTCCTTCGCGCCCTTGGCGAGGTAATTCACCAGCTGCGAGGCGTAGTAGGTGATCGCCACCACCGACAGGCCCTCCACCGTCTCCTGCAGGTGGAGCTGGATCTTGGCGCGCCGGTTCATCTGCGCCAGCAGCTCCTGGTTCTGGCGCTCGATCTCGACGTCGACCCGGGTGCGCAGCAGCTGGGAGTTGCGCGCGATGCGGTCGGAGAGGTCGGCCTGGCGGCGCGCGATCGAGGCGCAGGTGTCGATCGCCGGCACCAGGCGGCGGTCCATGAACTCGCCGATCGGCGAGAAGCCCGGCAGGCGCTGCTCGCGCAGGTCGTCGATGCGTTGGCGCACCAGGCGGTAGTAGGCGGCGGCGGCGCCGAAGCGGAAGGTGGTGCGCGCGACCGAGCGTTCGACCTCGGCGGCCAGGCGCGACAGGCGTCCGAGCACCGCGCGGTCGTCCTCGGCCGTGCGCGAGCCGCCGATGCCGTCCATCAGGTCGGCGAGTTCGTCCTCCGCGCGCGATACCAGGCGCCCCACCTCCTTGGCGACCGGGAAGGCGAGCAGCGCCATCACGCGGTAGGTCTCGATCTCGACCAGGCGCTGGGCGATGCGCCCGGCCTGGCGCGGCGTGAAGCCGTTGTCGAGCAGCAGGAATTGCGAGAAGCCCTCGTGCAGGTGGAAGTCGGTCAGCACCCAGCCGGCGCCGTCCGAGACCGCCGAGGCCACCAGCGCCTGGCCGTGGCGCGACTGCTGGTGCAGCACCGTCTTCAGCGGTACCTCGGCGACGCTGCGCAGCTCGATGTGAGTGGCGGCGATCAGCAGGCCGGGGATCGCCTTGCGCCAGGCGGCCGGCACGTGCAGCAGGGCGTAGTCGTCGGGGCTGTCCTGCGGTTCGATGCGGCGGAAGAAGCAGTAGCTCGAGAATTCGTTGTGGCGCTCCCACTTCAGCCGGAAGCCGTTGGTCTCGAGCAGGGCGTGGCCCGAGTCGGTGACCGGCGGCGGCAGGCCGAGCTGGCCGGCAAGCTGGGCCAGGTGCGCCGCCTCGCGACTGGCGCTGCCCTCGTGATGCAGGAAGGCGAGGTAGGTGATGCATTCCGGGGTGTCGAGCGGGACGGGCGGACGGGCATGCACCTCGTCGCTGAGGGACTGGCGCAGGGGGTGCTGTTCGAACAGGGAGGACATGGTGGTGGGCAGGGAGGGCGGCGCAGCAGGGGCGCGTGGCAGGGCGGGGGCGCCGAGCGGCATTCTTGCCCACGCCTTCGGCCACTGACAAGCGCGATCGCCGGGCGATGCCTGCGCGCGCGCCGGATGGGCGCGGTGCGCGGATCGGCCGGGTCCGTCCCCGGTGTGGGTGGCGCGGCCCGCAGGCGGGGACGCGCAAGCGGCGCTCAGCCCGGCGCGGGTGCGTGCTCGAACCGCGGCAGCGGCTCGACGCGGCGGCTGGCCGGGCGGGCGCGGGCGCGCAGGGCGGCGACGGCGGGCAGCTCGCGGCCTTCGAGAAACTCGAGGAAAGCGCCACCGCCGGTCGAGATGTAGTCGATGCGCTCGCCGACGCCGAAGCGCGCGATCGCCGCCAGCGTGTCGCCGCCGCCGGCGATGCTGTAGGCCGGGCTGGCGGCGATCGCCTCGGCGAGCGCGCGCGTGCCGGCGGCGAAGGCGTCCAGCTCGAACACGCCCACCGGGCCGTTCCACACGATGGTGCCGGCGCGCGCGAGCACGCCGGCGAGCGAGTCGCGGCTGTGCGGGCCGATGTCGAGGATCATCCAGCCCGGCGGCACGCTGTCGGCATCGCAGACACGACTATCGGCGTCGGCCGCGAAGCGGTCGGCGACCACCACGTCCTCGGGCAGCCAGACCACGCCGCCGCGCTCGGCCAGCCGGCGCTCGACCCGCCGCGCTGCCTCGAGCAGCTCGGGCTCGTGCAGCGAGGCGCCGACCTCGCAGCCGCGCGCGGCGAGGAAGGTGTTGGCGATGCCGCCGCCGAGCACCAGCACATCGACCTTGGCGGCCAGGCTCTCGAGGATGGTGAGCTTGGTCGACACCTTGGAGCCGGCGACGATGGTGGCGAGCGGGCGCGCCGGGTGGGCGAGCGCGCGGCCGAGCGCCTCGAGTTCGGCGCTCATCAGCGGGCCGGCGCAGGCCACCGGGGCGGCGAGCGCGAGCGCGTGCAGGGTGCATTCCTTGCGGTGGGCGGCGCCGAAGGCGTCGTTGACATAGACGTCGATGAAGCGTGCGATGCGCGCGGCGAGTTGCGGGTCGTCGGCCTTTTCGCCGACATTGCCGCGGCAGTTCTCGAGCAGCACCACCTCGCCCGGCTGCACGCTGAAGTTCCCGCCGGTCCACTCGCGGATCAGCGGCACCGGGCGGTCGAGCAGAGCCGACAGGGCCGCGGCGACCGGGGCCAGCGAGTCGGCCGCGGTGAGCGCACCCTCGGTCGGGCGGCCGAGGTGGGAGCTGATCATCACCGCCGCACCGGCCTCCAGGCAGTGACAGATCGCTGGCAGCGTGGCGCGGATGCGGGTGTCGTCGGCGAGCGTGCCGTCGGGGTTCAGGGGCACGTTGAAGTCGGCGCGGATGAAGACGCGCTTGCCGGCGAGCTCGAGCTCGCAGAGGCGCAGGAAGTTCATCGGGGAGTCCTCCATCGGGTGGGTGTGCGGGGGGCTCAGCCGGCCAGCGCCTTGCGGCGCCTCTCCATCAGGCGCCAGATGAACGGGGTGAAGATCAGCTGCATCGCCAGCTCCATCTTTCCGCCCGGCACCACGATGGTGTTGGCGCGGCTCATGAAGCTGTCGTTGATCATGTTGAGCAGGTAGGGGAAGTCGATGCCCTTCGGGTTGGCGAAGCGGATCACCACCATCGACTCGTCGGCGGTCGGGATGGCGCGCGCGATGAAGGGGTTGGAGGTGTCCACCATCGGCACGCGCTGGAAGTTCACATGGGTGCGCGCAAACTGCGGGCAGATGTAATGCACGTAGTCGTGCATGCGGCGCAGGATGGTGTCGGTGACCGCCTCGGTGGAGTAGCCGCGGGTGCTCTTGTCGCGGTGCAGCTTCTGTATCCACTCCAGGTTCACCACCGGCACCACGCCGATCAGCAGGTCCACGAAGCGCGCGACATCGATGTTCTCGTGCTGCACGGCGCCGTGCAGGCCCTCGTAGAACAGCAGGTCGGTGCCGGTGGGGAGTTCCTCCCAGGGCGTGAAGGTGCCCGGTTCCTGCCCGTAGTGCTCGGCCTCTTCCGCGCTGTGCAGGTACTTGCGGCGCTTGCCGCTGCCGGATTCGGCGTAGCTGCGGAACAGATGCTCGAGCTCGCCGAACAGGTTGGCCTCCGGCCCGAAGTGGCTGAGCTGGCAGCGCGGGTCGCCCTCGCAGGCGGCGAGCTTCTCGCGCATGGTCTTGCGGTCGAAGGCGTGGAAGCTGTCGCCTTCGATGACCGCGGCGGTGACGCCGTCGCGGCGGAAGACCTCCTCGAAGGTGCGCTGCACGGTGCTGGTGCCGGCGCCGGACGAGCCGGTGATGGCAACGATCGGATGGCGTTCGGACATGGTGTCTCCCCTCCTTGTCGTGGCTATTGGGCGAATTCGCTGTCGCGGAACAGCGAGCGGGCGTGGAACAGCGGCAGCTCGTCCTCTACGCCGCCGACGGCCGGTTCGTGGTGGTAGCGCTCGATGCGCTCGACTTCTTCCTTCGAGCCGAACACGAAGCCGACGCGCTGGTGCAGGCTCTCGGGCTGCACCTCGAGCACCGGACGCACGCCGGTGCTGGCGCGCCCGCCGGCCTGCTCGATCAGGAAGCCGATCGGGTTGCACTCGTAGAGCAGGCGCAGCCGGCCGGGCCTGGCCGGGTCCTTGCGGTCGCGCGGATAGAGGAAGACGCCGCCGCGCATCAGGATGCGGTGGGTCTCGGCCACCAGCGAGGCGATCCAGCGCATGTTGAAGTCGGCCCCGCGCGGGCCGCTGCGGCCGGCCAGGCATTCGTCCACGTAGCGCCGCACCGGCGGCTCCCAGAAGCGCGAGTTGGAGGCGTTGATGGCGAACTCGCGGGTGGTCTCGGGTACGCGGACAGCGGGGTGGGTGAGGTAGAACTCGCCGATGATCGGGTCGAGGGTGAAGCCGGCGACGCCGTTGCCCACCGACAGCATCAGCATCGTCGACGGGCCGTAGATGGCGTAGCCGGCGGCGACCTGGCGGCTGCCCGGCTGCAGGAACTCGGCGGCTTCGGCGTCCTCGCCCGGGCGCGGCGCGCGCAGGATGGAGAAGATCGAGCCGACCGCGACGTTGACGTCGATGTTGCTTGATCCGTCGAGCGGGTCGAAGGCGAGCAGGTACTTGCCGCGCTGGTCGCTGGCGGGGAGCGGGATCGGCGCCTCGTTCTCTTCCGACACCATGCCGGCGAGCTCGCCGCCCCAGTGGGTGGCGCGCAGGAAGATCTCGTCGGCGAGCAGGTCGAGCTTCTTCTGCTCCTCGCCCTGCACGTTGGCGCTGCCCTGGCTGCCGAGCACGTCGGCGAGCGCGCCGTGGGCGACCGCGCGCGAGATCGCCTTGCAGGCCTGCGCGACCTGCAGGATGAGGGCGTTGAGCTCGCCGGTGGCCTCAGGGTTGCGGCGGCGGTGCTCGATCAGGTATTCGGTGAGCGTGCTTCGGTCGAGGTTAAACATGGTGTGTCTCCTCCTGTTCGGCGCCGGCTTGCGGCGTGTCCTGCGGTGTCGTGGCGCGCCTGCGGCGGGTGCCTAAGCCGCCGCCTGCTGGAAGTGGCGGCTGGCGCGCACGTCGGCCTCGGTGAGCGTGGTCAGCGCCTCGGCATCGACCGTGGCGCCGGATTCGAACAGGCGCAGGGCCTGGCGCAGGCGCATGCGGTCGAGCGCGTTGCGGATGCTGCGCGCGTTGGCGAAGTGCGGCTGGCGGCGGCGCAGCACGATGTAGTCGGCGAAGGCGACGCGCGCGGCCTCGTCGAAGCGGTAGTTCCAGCCGGCGAGCATGCGCTGGGCGATCTCGCCGAGTTCGGTATCGCTGTAGTCGGGGAAGTCGACGTGGTGGGCGATGCGCGACTTCATGCCGGGGTTGGATTCGAAGAAGCGCTCCATGCGCTCGGCGTAGCCGGCGAGGATCACGACGAGGTCGTCGCGCTGGTTCTCCATCACCTGCAGCAGGATTTCGATCGCCTCCTGGCCGTAGTCCTTCTCGTTCTCGGGGCGGTAGAGGTAGTACGCCTCGTCGATGAAGAGCACGCCGCCCATCGCGCGCTTGAGCACCTCCTTGGTCTTGGGCGCGGTGTGGCCGATGTACTGGCCAACGAGGTCGTCGCGGGTCACGGCGACGACGTGGCCGCGGCGGCAGTAGCCGAGGCGGTGCAGGATCTCGGCCATCCGCATGGCGACGGTGGTCTTGCCGGTGCCGGGGTTGCCGGTGAAGCTCATGTGCAGCGAGGGGTGCTCGGTGGCCAGCCCCAGGCGCTGGCGCACGCGGTCGACCAGCAGCAGGGCGGCGATCTCGCGCACCCGGCGCTTGACCGGGGCGAGGCCGACGAGGTCGCGCTCGAGGGCATCGAGCACCTCGCCGATGCCGGCGTCGCGGAACTCGGCGCCGAGGTCGATGCGGGCG
The DNA here is from genome assembly GCA_029286945.1 of Thauera sp. Lineage (GTDB taxonomy): Bacteria > Pseudomonadota > Gammaproteobacteria > Burkholderiales > Rhodocyclaceae > Thauera. Next base: position 8,942 of record JAREIX010000117.1, read on the forward strand.
GGGGCCTGCTCGGGGGCGTTCATGGTCGCGTCTCCTGCGTTGCTCGGTTACTGCTGCGGGCGGGCAAGGCCCTGGGGCTCGGGTGATCTGCGCCGCTTGGCTGCGGAACTCGCGCGCTGCGCGCGCTCGGACAGTCCTCGCCGCGCTTCGCAGATCACCCGATCGGCCTCACGCCGTGGCGCGCTCGGGCCGGCGCATTTCTCATGGCGCGTAACGCGCGCCTTCCGGAGCACGGCCGACGGCGTAGCTCTCCATCGTGTAGCGCAGCATGCGGCCCTGCGTTTCCTGGCGGACGAGGCGGAAGCCGGGCTCGGCGGTGGGGCGCTGGACGATGAAGGACATGCGCACCGTCTCCCAGCCCTTCGTGGAGTCGAAGGCGTTGATGCGGACGTAGGTCTCGGGATTGGCCTCGCGGCAGGCCTTCAACTCGCCCATCACGCCGGCGGGGTCGCGCAGGTCGAACATCGGCAGGCCCCACATGTTCCAGTAGGTGTTGCGCGGGTGCGGGTCGTCGGTGAATTCGAGGGCGACGGCCCAGCCCTGCTCGAGGCAGTAGTTCACCTGCGCGGCGATCTGGGTGTCGGTGAGGTCGGGGAGGAAGGAAAAGCAGCCTTGGGTGATGCGCATGATCGGTCTCCTCGGGTCTGGCTCAGGCCACGCTGGCGGTCGGCACGAAGTCGGACGTGTCGGTGCTGGTGTAGTTGAAGGTGATGTCGCCCCAGGTATCGAGCGCGGCGCGCAGCGGCTGGCACCACCTGGCGGCGTCGGCGAGGATCTGCGGGCCCTCGCTGGCGATGTCGCGGCCTTCGTTGCGGGCGAGCACCATGGCCTCGAGCGCGACGCGGTTGGCGGTGGCGCCGGCCTGGATGCCCATCGGGTGGCCGATGGTGCCGCCGCCGAACAGGTCCTGTTTGGTCACCGTGTCGCGGCAGACGTTGTAGAAGCCCTGCACCGTCATCGGGTCGCCCTCGAGCTTGCCGACCGCGGTGCCGGCGTGCAGGTGGTCGACGCCGGCCAGGCGCAGCCACTTGGCGATCACGCGGAAGGACACGCCGTGGTTCTTCTGCCGGGTGTAGGTGCCGTGGCCGGCGCGGTGCAGGTGCAGGATCATGTCGTTGTCGCGGCACCAGTTGCTCATCGACTGGATCGCGGTCCAGCCGACGATGAGGTCGATCATGACGATGCAGGAGCCGAGGTCGCGGGCGAATTCCGCGCGCTTGTACATCTCCTCCATGGTGCCGGCGGTGATGTTGAGGTAGTGGCCCTTGGATTCGCCGGTCTGCGCCGCGGCCTGGTTGACGCCTTCCATGCAGTACAGAAAGCGGTCGCGCCAGTGCATGAAGGGCTGCGAGTTGATGTTCTCGTCGTCCTTGGTGAAGTCCAGCCCGCCGCGCAGGGCCTCATACACCACGCGGCCGTAGTTCTTGCCCGAGAGACCGAGCTTGGGCTTCATCGTCGCGCCCAGCAGCGGACGGCCGTACTTTTCCAGGCGTTCGCGCTCGACCACGATGCCGGTGGGCGGGCCGCGGAAGGTCTTCACGTAGGCCACCGGCAGGCGCATGTCCTCGAGCCGGCAGGCACGCAGAGGCTTGAAGCTGAACACGTTGCCGATGATCGACGCGGTGAGGTTGGCGATCGAGCCCTCCTCGAACAGGTCGAGGTCATAGGCCACCCAGCAGAAGTACTGGCCCTCCTGGCCGGGCACCGGCTCGATGCGGTAGGCCTTGGCGCGGTACATGTCGCAGGCGGTCAGGCGGTCGGTCCACACCACGGTCCAGGTCGCGGTGGAGGACTCGCCCGCCACCGCGGCGGCGGCCTCGATCGGGTCGACGCCCTCCTGCGGGGTGATGCGGAAGACGGCGAGCACGTCGGTGTCCTTGGGCGCGTAGTCGGCGTTCCAGTAGCCCATCTGGGCGTACTTGAGCACGCCGGCCTGGTAGCGCTTCTTCGGATCGAGGATCTGCTGCGGGGTGTCGGCGGCGCCCATGTCGTGTCTCCTTCCGTTTGTGTGCTGCGGTGGTGACTGGACATTAAGACGCGGCTTAAATAAGCTCAAATGAGGTTTTATGTAAGTCTTGGATAAGGGTTGCTGATGAAGCTCGCGCAACGGATGACGCTCAAGCAGCTGCGTGCGCTGGTGGCGGTGGCCGACAGCGCCAGCTTCACGCAGGCCGCGCGCCTGCTGCACCTGACGCAGCCGGCGATCTCGATGCAGATCCGCGATGCCGAGGCAATCGTCGGCCAGGTGCTGGTCGATGGCCGGCGCGAGATCCGCCTCACGCCGGCGGGCGAGATCCTGGTGCGGGCCGCGCGCCAGGCGCTGCACGGCCTCGAGCTGGCCGAGGTCGAGCTGAAGGCGCGCCTGGGCGTGGCGGCGGGCACGCTCGACGTGGTGGCGATCACCACCGCCGAATACTTCGTGCCCTATCTGCTCGCCGAATTCGGCCGCCGCTTTCCCGACATCAGCTTCCGGCTCACGGTGGCCAACCGCGAGCGGGTGCGGGCGCTGCTGCAGGAGCAGCGCTGCGACCTCGCCATCATGGGCCAGCCGCCGCGCGGGCTGGACCTGCGCCGCATCCCCTTCGCCCCCCACCGCCTGTCCTTCGTCGCGCGGCCGGATCACCGCCTCGCCGGCCGCAGGCATATTCCGCCCGCCGCGCTCACCGACGAGCGCCTGCTGCTGCGCGAGCAGGGCTCGGGCACGCGCGACAACCTGGAACGCTTCCTGCGCGCGCACGGCGTCAAGCCGATGGCGGCGGACGAACTCGGCAGCAACGAGACCTTGAAGCAGGCGGTGATGGCCGGCATGGGCATCGCCTTCCTGTCGCACCACACCTTCGCGATGGAGGTGGAAAGCGGCCGCCTGGTGCGCCTGGATGTGGCCGACACGCCGGTGATCCGCGAGTGGAACGTGGTCTCACGCACCGACCGGCCGATGACGCCGGCGCTCGACGCGCTGCTGGAGTTCCTGCAGACCGAGGGGGCGGCGCGGATGCGGGCGATGGAGCGCTGAACTTGACTCTGCCTTCGAGAGTCATATGATCGGCAGTATGAAGAAGCTGCGCTTGGTTCTCGATACGAACATCCTGGTCGCGGCGGGTCGAAGCCGCTTGGGCGCGTCTTTTCCGCTTCTGCAGGCCTTGCGCGATGGACGGTTCATCCTGCTCGCATCGGTGCCCTTGTTCCTGGAGTACGAGGCCGTGTTGAAGCGCAGCGAGCAACTCGAAAGCGGAGGTCGCAGCGCGGAAATGGTCGACGCCTTCCTCGATGCGCTCTCGCTGCGGACCGAGCCGGTTCACCTGCATTTTCTGTGGCGACCTCAGTTGCGGGATCCGGCGGACGAGATGGTGCTTGAGACCGCACTCAACGGGCGTGCCGACGCCTTGGTTACACACAACGGCCGCGACTTCGGCGCTGCGCGCAATTTCCGCATGCCTGTGTGGACGCCCTTGCAGTGTCTGCAGAGACTTTCAGAGGAGGATGCCTGATGGCCAACTATGCGCTACGCGTGCCTGACTCGCTGCTTGCCTACGCCCGGAAGGTTGCGGAGGAGGAGCATGTGTCGATGAACCAGTTCTTCGTCACGGCGATCGCCGAGAAGGTTTCCGCACTGAAGACGGAAGCCTATTTTCGTGAGCGCCAGAACCGAGGCGACCTGGCGGGTTTCGATGCCTGGCTGGACGCAAGCCCGGCAGCCGAGCCGACCGCGGGAGACGCGATCGAAGGTGGTTGAACGGCATCGGCATGGGGCCTGAAACGCGAAACGCGCCACTCAGGGCGCGTTTCGCGTTTCAGGCGATGAGCTGGCGAGGTTTCAGCGCACGACCTGCGTCAGCTCGCCCGCCTTGTAGCGTGCGGCCATCTTCTCCAGCGACACCGGCTTGATCTTGCTGGCCATGCCGGCGCAGCCGAAGGCTTCGAAGCGGGCCTTGCACACCAGCTTGGCGGCTTCGCGTGCCGGCTTGTTGAATTCGCGCGG
>JAREIX010000118.1 GCA_029286945.1 Thauera sp.
CGCGCGCGCACCGGACGAGGCATCGCCGGCCGCTGCCGCGCGCGGCGGCGTGCTCCACGGCGCCGGCTACGGCGGGCCGCTGCCCGCGGGCTGGCGCCGCGGCGAGCTGGCGTCCGCGGGCGCGGACGGGGGAGGGCGCGCGCCATGAGGCTGCTGTCGAACGCCCCCGCGGCCGTCGACCTCGATTTCGCGCCGCCGCGCCGGCGCCGTCCGGGCGTGCTCGGCTGGGTCCTGCTCGCCATCGGGCTTGGCGCCGCCGGGCTGGCCGGCCACGACCTGTGGCGTGGCGAGCACGAGCTCGGCGAACGCGAGGCGCTGCTCGCACGCCTGCGCGCCGAGCTCGGCCAGGACCGCCCGGCGCAGCGGGTGCGCGACGCGGCACCGGTCGCCGCCGAGGAGCGCGAACCGGCCGAGCGCGTGGCCGCGGCCCTCAACGCCGACTGGGCCGCCTTGTTCACCGATCTCGAGGCCGCCCGCCATCCCGAGGTCGCGCTGCTCGAGCTGCAGGGCGATGCTGCCCGCGGCAGCCTGCGCGTGGTGGGCGAGGCGCAGTCGGTGGAGGCCGCCTTCGCCTGGCTGGAACAGCTGCAGCGCGCCCGCCTGCTGCGCGAGGCGCGCATCGACAGCCACGAATGGGTGACCCAGGGGCCGCAGATGGTGGTGCGCTTCGTGCTGACCGCGCAGTGGAGGCCGAGGCCATGAGTCGCCTGCCGCGTGTTCGCGAGGCCCTGCGCCGTGCGCTGCGCCGCGCCGGCTGGGCGGGCGCCGCCGGCGGCCTGCTGCTCGCCGCGGCGGTGGCGCTCGACCAGCATGCGGCGTCCTCGTTCGCCGTCCGGCGCGCGGCCCTGGGCGTGGAGCGCGCGACCCTGCTGCGCGGCGGCGAGACCGCGCAGCCGGCGCACGCCGGCATCGATCGCGAGACGCTGCGCGCCTTCCACGACGGCTTTCCGCCGCGCGAGGCCCTGCCGGCCCTGCTGTCCGCGCTGCAGGTCCAGGCCGAGGCGCATGGCGTCGACATCGACCGCAGCGACTACCGGATCACCGACGAGACCGGCGCCCCGCTGCAGCGCGTGGTGCTCAGCCTGCCGGTGCGGGCCGAGTTCGGCGCGCTCTACGGCTGGCTCGCCGAGCTGGTGGCGAGCACACCCCACGTCGGCGTCGAGGCCGTGAGCCTGCGCCGCAACGACGCGCGCACCGGCTTCGTCGAGGGCGAGCTGCGCCTGCTGGTGTTCGTACGGAGGACGCCGGCATGAAGGCGCGGCAATGGACGCTGCTGGCGGCGCTGGGGCTGACCCTGGCGGCGACCTGGTGGGCGGCGCAGATCGACGAGGCGGAAGTCGGCGAGATCGCCGGCGTGGTCGCGCCCGCCCGGCGGGCGCCGGATGCGCCGGCGCCCGCACCGCGTCCGCGCGCCGCTGCGCCGGCCGCCGCCGCCGCGAACACCCTCGCCATCGTGCGCGAACCCTGGCCGGCCGCCGCCGCCGACTTGCTGCAGCCGCCGCGCGCCGCCCAGGCCGCGCTGCAGGCCGCGCCGGCGGTTGCCGCGCCCAGCGCGCCGCCGCTGCCCTTCACCTTCATCGGCAGCATCGAGCGCGGCGGGCGTCGCACCGTGATGCTGATGGAGGGCGAGGCACTCCATCTGGTGGGGGTACGCGAGCGCATCGGCGACCGCTACCGCGTCGAGCGCGTGACGCCGACGCAGATCGAATTCACCTACCTGCCGCTGCAGCTGCGGCAGGTGCTCGAGACCGGGCAGGACTGACAAGATGAACGAACCCCGAAGCAGGAAACCGTCCGCGCGCCGTGCGCTCGGCGTGGCCGCGCTCGCCGCCGCCGGGCTGCTCGCCGGCTGCGCCACGCCGCTGCCGCAGATGCCGCACGACGCACCGGCCGACGCCGACCCGATCGCCGAGCTGCGCCGGCTGGGTGAGGCCGTCGTCGCCGAGCCGCGCAACGCCGACCTGCGCGCACGCTACCTCGCCCGTCGCGACACCCTCGCCACCGGCTGGCTCAGCGAGGCCGAGCGCGCGCGCGCCTTCGCGCAGTTCGAGCAGGCCGAGCGCCTGTATCGCGAGACGCTCAGCATCGATCCTGCCAACGCGCGTGCGCGCACCGGGCTCGACACCCTGGTCGACGAACGCCGCCGGCTGCAGCGCCTGGACGAGGCCGAGGCCGCCTATGCGCGCGGCGACAGCGCCAACGCCGAGCGCCTGGTGCGTTCGGTGCTGGCCGAAGCGCCGGCCAACGCCCGCGCCCGCCGCCTGCTGCGCGAGCTCGATGAGCGCCGCCTGCTCGCCCGTCCGGTCGAGGCCCTCGCCGGCCCGCTGGCGAAGAAGGTGAACCTGCAGTTCCGCGACGCCCCGCTGCGCGTGGTGTTCGAGGCCCTGTCGCGCGCCGCCGGGCTCAACTTCGTGTTCGACAGCGAGGTGCGCGACGACGCTCTGGTCAGCATCTTCGTGCGCGACACCTCGGTCGACGAGGTCATCAAGCTGCTCACCGCCACCCAGCAGATCGAGCGCAAGCTGCTCAACGCCAACTCGGTGCTGATCTACCCGGCCACGCCCGCCAAGCAGCGCGAATACCAGGAGCTGGTGTCGCGCAGCTTCTATCTCGCCAACGCCGACGTGAAGCAGGCGCTGAACCTGATCAAGCAGGTGGTGAAGACGCGCGACGTGTTCATCGACGAGAAGCTCAACCTGCTGGTGATGAAGGACACCCCCGAGGCGATGCGCCTGGCCGAGCGCCTGGTGGCCTCGCTCGATGTCGCCGAGCCGGAGGTGATGCTCGAGGTCGAGGTGCTCGAGGTGAGCCGCAGCAAGCTGCGCCAGATCGGGCTGGAGTTCCCGCAGGAGATCGGCTGGGGCGCGATCGACGGCCAGAACGTCGGCGAGCTGCGCGAGGGCGTGATCAACCTCAACAACACCGGCGGGCTGGTGCCCTTCGTATCGAACCCCGCCGCGGTGCTGCGCCTGCGCGCCGAGGACGGCGACACCACGCTGCTCGCCAATCCGCGCATCCGGGTCAAGAACCGCGCCGAGGCCAAGGTGCATATCGGCGAGAAGGTGCCGGTGTTCACCACCACCTCGACGGCCAACGTCGGCGTCGCGGCCTCGGTCAGCTACCTCGACGTCGGCCTCAAGCTCGACGTCCAGCCCAGCGTCACGCTCGACGACGAGGTCGCGATCAAGGTCGCGCTCGAGGTCAGCAACATCGTGCGCGAGGTGCCCGGGCCGGAGGGCTCGCTCGCCTACCAGATCGGCACCCGCAGCGCGGCGACCACGCTGCGCCTCAAGCACGGCGAGACCCAGGTGCTGGCCGGGCTGATCAACGACGAGGAGCGCGGCAGCAACCTGCGCCTGCCCGGCCTGGGCGACCTGCCGGTGGTGGGGCGTCTGTTCTCGTCCGAGCGCGACCAGGCCGCGCGCACCGAGATCGTGCTGCTGATCACCCCGCGCGTCGTGCGCAACGTGGTCGCGCCGGCCTTCACCCGCGACGACCTCGCCGCCGGCACCGAGGCGGTGGTCGGCGCGCCGCCGCTGCGCATCGGGCCGATGGCGGCGCAGAGCCTGCTGGTGAGCGGCAGCGGCCAGCCGGCGGTCGCGGCGGCCGCGGCGCGCGCGCCGGCGCGGCCGCTGCTGCCCGCCGGCGAGGCCGAGATCGACCCGGGCAGCGTGGTCGTCGATCTGGCGGCGCCGGAGAGCGCGGTGGCCGGCGGGCCGCTGACCCTGTCGCTGAAGTTCGATGGCACGGGCGGCCACAACGGCGTGCTGGTCGAGTTCGACTACGACGTCGAGCGCCTGGAGCCGGTCGGCTTCGCGCCCTCCGAGAGCGGCAAGGCGAGCACTGCGCTGGCGGCCGGCAACCTGCCCGCCGAGCTGCCGATCGCCTTCAGGGTCAAGGATGGCGCCACCGGGACCGCCAACGTGCGCCTCAATGGCCTGGTCTTCGACCTCGGCGGCCGCCAGGTGCCGATCCCGGCCGGCGGCGCGGCGGCGGTGCAGCTGCGCGCGCCGTGACGCGAAGCCGATGACGCGACGACTGCGCGGCTTCACGCTGATCGAGCTGGTGGTCACCCTGGCCATCATCGGCGTGCTCGCCGCCGGCGTGCTGCCGCTCGCCGAGCTGGCCGCGCAGCGCAGCAAGGAGTCCGAGCTGCGCACCACGCTGCGCCAGATCCGCAACGCGCTCGACGCCTACAAGGCCGCCTACGACGAAGGCCGCATCGAGCAGAAGGCCGACGCCTCGGGCTACCCGCCCAATCTGCGCGTGCTGGTCGAGGGCGTGCCCGACATCAAGGACGAGGAGGGCCGCCGCATGTATTTCCTGCGCCGCCTGCCGCGCGACCCGATGCACACCGACCCGAGCGTCGAGCCTGAGCGCACCTGGGGCCGGCGCAGCTACGCCAGCCCGCCGGATGCGCCGCGCGAGGGCGCGGACGTGTACGACGTGTACTCGCTGTCCGAGCGCACCGGGCTCAACGGCGTGCCCTACAAGGAATGGTGAGCGCATGACCCGCCTCGTCCCGCCCGCGCTGCGGCGCGGCTTCACCCTGATCGAGCTGCTGGTGGTGATGGCGATCATCGCCACCCTGCTCAGCATCGCCGCGCCGCGCTACTTCGGCCAGGTCGATGTCGCGCGCGAGAAGGCTCTGCTGCAGTCGCTGGAGGTGATGCGCGACGCGATCGACAAGTTCCGCGCCGACACCGGCAAGTACCCCGCCACCCTCGCCGAGCTGGTCGAGAAGCGTTACCTGCGCAAGCTGCCGGTGGACCCGATCACCGAGTCGGCCGAGACCTGGGCGGTCGTGCCGCCGCCCGACCCCGCAGAGAGCGGGGTGTGGGACGTGCGCAGCGGCGCGCGCGGCAGCGGGCGCGACGGCCGGCCCTTCGCCGAGTGGTAGCGCGATGCGCCTGCGGTCCGGCCAGCGCGGCTACACCTACCTGCTGGTGCTGTTCCTGGTCGCCGCGCTCGGCCTGTTCGCGGCCCGCACCGGCGTGGTCTGGCAGCAGGTCGCCCAGCGCGAGCGCGAGGCCGAGCTGATCGCGGTCGGCGTCGAGATCGCGCGCGCGCTCGCCAGCTACGCGCGCAACACCCCGGTCGGCACGCCATCGCGGCCCACCGAGCTCGCCCAGCTCGTCGAGGACAAGCGCTGGCCCACCCCGCGCCGCCACCTGCGCAAGGTGTACCGCGACCCGATGACCGGCACCACCGAGTGGGGCATCGAGCGCGACGGCAACGCGATCATGGGTGTGCACAGCCTGTCGACGCAGGCGCCGATCCGGCGCGAGGGTTTGCCGCCCGAGCTGGGGGATGTCGCGGGGAGCGCAGCGAGCTATGCGGAGTGGGTGTTCAGGGCGATGGAGGAGTAGGGCGCCGCGTGCGGGCAACGGACACGCTCAGGCCTGCGGCCTGCCCGATGCGGTCCCCATCAGCTTGCCCAGCAGATCCACCGGTACCGGAAACACCAGCGTCGAGCTCTTGTCGCCCGCGACCTGGGTGAGCGTCTGCAGGTAGCGCAGCTGCATCGCCGCCGGCTCCTGCGACAGCATCTGGGCGGCCTCGAGCAGGGCCACGGCGGCCTGCTTCTCGCCTTCGGCGTGGATCACCTTGGCGCGCCGCTCGCGCTCGGCTTCGGCCTGGCGGGCGATGGCGCGCACCATGCTCTCGTTGAGGTCGACATGCTTGATCTCGACGTTGGCGACCTTGATGCCCCAGGCGTCGGTCTGGGTGTCGAGGATCTGCTGCACGTCGAGGTTGAGCTTCTCGCGCTCGGCCAGCATCTCGTCGAGCTCGTGCTTGCCGAGCACCGCGCGCAGCGTGGTCTGGGCGAGCTGGCTGGTGGCCATCAGGTAGTTCTCGACCTGGATGATCGCCCGCTGCGGATCGACGACGCGGAAATACACCACCGCGTTCACCTTCACCGAGACGTTGTCCTTGGAGATCACGTCCTGCGGCGGAACGTCCATGGTCACCACGCGCAGGTCGACCTTGACCATCTGCTGGATGCCGGGGATCACGATCACCAGGCCCGGACCCTTGACCTTCCAGAAGCGGCCGAGCAGGAAGATGACGCCGCGCTCGTACTCGCGCAGGATCTTGATCGAGGCGACGACGAGGAAGAGCAGCAGCACGAAGAGCGGGGCGAGCCCGAACTGGAGGTCGAGGATCATGGTGCGCTCCCTGGGGTGAGGTGTGAGGAATCAGGCGTTCGGGCCAAGCCGGGTGCGGCAGGCCGGGCGGCGGCCGGGTCGCAGGGGGCGACCTCCAGCGTGAGCCCGGCCATGGCGGTCACGCGCACGGGCTGGCCCGCAGCCAGCGTCTGCGCGCTGCGTGCGCGCCAGTGCTCGCCATGCACCGCGATCCACCAGTCGCCGTCGTCGGTCGCGCGCTCGACCGTGCCGATGGCGCCGAGCATCTCCTCGCTGCCGCTCACCACCGGACGACGCAGGCTGCGCGCAGCGAAGCTGCCGATGGCGATGAGGATGGCGGCGCTGGCCAGCGCCATGCCGACGATCAGCGCCAGCGGCACGCCAAAGCCGGGCACGTCGGTATCCATCAGGAACAGGCCGCCGACCACGAAGGCGATGATTCCGCCCACGCCGAGCACGCCGAAGCTGGGCAGGAAGGCTTCGGCCAGCATCAGCCCGGCACCCACCGCCAGCAGCAGCACGCCGGCCCAGTTCACCGGCAGCAGCTGGAAGGCGTAGAGCGCGACCAGCAGCGAGATCGCGCCCGCCACGCCGGGTACGCCGAAGCCGGGCGAGGTGAACTCGAAGAACAGGCCGTAGATGCCGATCATCATCAGGATCAGCGCCACCTGCGGGTTGGCGAGCGCGGCGAGCACGCGGTTGCGCCAGTCGGGCTCGATGCGCTCGATGGCGAGGCCGGCGGTGGCGAGCGCGCGTTTGCCGTCGAGCACCGCGACTTCGCGGCCGTCGAGCTTCTTCAGCAGCTCGGCGGTGTCGAAGGCGATGAGCTCGATCACCCCCTGCGCCAGCGCTTCCTCGGCCGACAGGCTGGCGGCCTCGCGCACCGCGCGCTCGGCGAAGTCGACGTCGCGTCCGCGCAGCTGGGCCAGGCTGCGGAGGTAGGCGGTGGCGTCGGACATGGACTTGGCGGCCATGGCGTCGGCGGGGGCCGGGCTGCGCCGGGCCGCTGCCGGCGCTGGAGCCGGTGCAGCTGCCGGAGCCGGAGGCGCTGCGCTGGCGGGCTGCCCGGATGCGGACGGGGGCGCATCCGCCGTGGCGTCCCTGGCGCCCGACACGGTTGCCGCTTCGCGGTGTGCGCTGCCGGTCTGCGCGGCGGACGGCGCTGCGGCCGCTGTGGTGTCAGCACCACTGCGTGCCGCGGCGCCGTCGCCGGCATCTTCGGCAGGCCCCGATTCGTCGCCGAGCGGCGCCGTGCGCCCGGGCTGGGCGCCGCCGATGCCGATCGCCACCGGTGTGGCGGCGCCGAGGTTGGTCGCCGGCGCCATCGCCGCGATGTGGCTCGCGTACAGGATGTAGGTGCCGGCGCTCGCCGCGCGCGCGCCCTCGGGGGCGACGAAGGTGGCGACCGGGACGGGCGAAGCGAGGATGTCCTTGATGATCGAGCGCATCGAGGTGTCGAGCCCGCCCGGGGTGTCGAGCTCGATCACCACCAGTTGCGTCCCGTCGGCCGCGGCACGGGCCAGGCCCTTGTGGATGTAGTCGGCACTGGCCGGCCCGATGGCGCCGTCCACCCGCAGCACGAGCGCGCCTCCGGGCGCCTGCGCCGTCAGCGTGCCGGCGAGCGTCAGCGACAGGGCAAGCGCGATCAGCAGCAGGCTGCAGAGCCTTCGCGTCAGTACCCCGGCAGTTGCCTTCATCGCCACGGCCTCCGTCCTGCGGGCGCCGCCGGCCGGCGGCGCGCCTTCCTGCAGTCGGAGTGTCCTTGGGCCGGACAAGTTCGCATCTTCGCGCCCGCGGCGGCGGAGCGTTCCGCCCGCGCGCCGGCCACGGTGCGGCGAGCATGGTGTGGCGGGTGTGACTGCGTCCGCCGAAAGCGCTCACCTGCGCGCGATCGGGACCGAGTCCCGCCGTCTCAATGACCGCCGAAGCGGTCCATCCGCCGGCGATCGCGCTTGGTCGGCCGGCCGTGCAGGTCGGCACCCGGGGGCGCTGCGAACTTGCGCAGTTCGCGGGCGCGCTCGCGCGCCGCGATGCTCTCGGCCGTCTCCTCGTACAGCGCCTGCGCCACCGTGGCCGAGCCGCGCTTGTCGGCGATTGCACGCACGATCACCGTGCGCGTGTCCTCGCCGATCGTGATGTCGAGCCGGTCACCGGTCTTCACCTCACGCGCCGGCTTGACCGCGAAGCCGTTGAGCTTGACCTTGCCGCCCTCGACCGCCTCGGTGGCGCCTGTGCGGTGCTTGAAGAAGCGCGCGGCCCACAGCCACTTGTCGAGGCGGGTGCGGGCGGCGTCGGTGGGGGCGTGGTCGCTCATGGTGGTGATGCTCGATGGGGGCGCCCGGGGGCAGCAGGCCGGCGCGCCCGACACGATCTGCAGCGCTGCATGCGGCGCAAGGAAATGGACCCCGGCGCCCTTGTGGGGGCCGGGGTCCATCGTCGGCACGAAGGCGGGGCGTTCAGCCGATCATCCCCGCGCCTACCGTGTTGTTGGTGCTCTCGTCGATGATGATGAAGGCGCCGGTAGCGCGGTTGTCGGCGTAGCGGTCGGCGACGATCGGCTGCGCGAGCTTGAGCGTGACGCGGGCGATGTCGTTCATCGCCAGGCCGCTGGCGGCCTCCTGCTCGAGCGTGTTCACATCGAGCCGGTAGTCGATCTTCGCGAGCTTGGCCTTGACCTCGCGGGTGGTGTGGCGGACGAGGTAGGTGCGCGCCGGCGACAGCGGGGTCTCGGACAGCCAGCACACGGTGGCATCGACCTGCTTGACGGCCTCGGGCGCCTCGGCCGACTTGACGATGAGATCCCCGCGCGAGATGTCGATCTCGTCTTCCAACAGCAGGGTCACCGACTGCTCGTGGATCGCGCGCGCCAGGCTCTCGCCGCCGAGCTCGATGCGCTTGACGCGGCTGGTGGCGCCCGAGGGCAGCACCGTCACCGCATCGCCGACGGCGATCTCGCCCGACTCGACCCGGCCCATGAAGCCGCGGTAGTCGTGCAGCTCGGGGTTGGCGGAGTCCTGCGGGCGGCATACGAACTGCACCGGGAAGCGGAAGTCCTCAGCCTGCTCGGTGTGGGCGGCGGGGGCGTTCTCGAGGATGTCGAGCAGCGTGGGGCCGTCGTACCAGGCGAGGCGGGTGCCGCGGTCGACGATCATGTCGCCCTCGAGCGCGGAGATGGGGATGAAGCGCACGTCCTTGATGCCGAGCTTGGCGGCGAAGGCGAGGTAGTCGGCCTTGATGCGCTCGAACACGGCCTGGTCGTAGTCGACCAGGTCCATCTTGTTGACCGCGACCACCAGGTGCGGGATGCCGACCAGGCTGGCCAGATACGAGTGGCGGCGGGTCTGGGTGAGCACACCCTTCCTCGCATCGATCAGGATGATGGCGAGGTTGGCGGTGGAGGCCGCGGTCACCATGTTGCGGGTGTACTGCTCGTGGCCGGGGGCGTCGGCGATGATGTACTTGCGCCGGCCGGTGGTGAAGTATCGGTAGGCGACGTCGATGGTGATGCCCTGCTCGCGCTCGGCCTGCAGGCCGTCGGTCAGAAGGGAAAGATCGACCGCGCTCATGCCGCGCTTGGCCGAGGTCTTCTCGATGGCGTTGAGGGTGTCGGCGAGGATGGTCTTGGTGTCGAACAGCAGGCGGCCGATCAGG
>JAREIX010000119.1 GCA_029286945.1 Thauera sp.
CGCCGAACTCGCTGTTCGGCGAGATCCTCGACTGGATGCTCGCGCCGCTGCTGTTCCTGTGGCCGATCTCGATCATCGTCACCCACAACGTCGCCGACAACATCGCCAACCAGCCCTACGACCTGGCGCTCGCCGACAGCGTGCGTGCGCTCGCACGCCTGGTGTCGGTCGAGGGCGGCGAGGTCGTGGTGCGTTTCCCGGCGCCGCCGCGCGCGCTGTTCCGCGCCGACCAGGACGACGTGCTCTATTACCAGGTCGCGGACCCCAGGGGCGTCACCATCACCGGCGACGCCGACATCCCCGCGGCGCCGGTGCCGGCGTCGCTGATCGGCGAGGAGGTGCTGCTGCGCGACGCGCTGATTCACGGCGAGGAGGTGCGCGTCGCCTACCGTTACCTGCGCTTGCTGCCCGCGCAGCCCGAGGCGCTGGTGCTGGTCCAGGTCGCCGAGACGCGCAACAAGCGCACCGACCTCGCCTCGCGCGTGGTCACCGGCGTGCTGCTGCCGCAATTCGCCATCATCCCGCTCGCGGTGGTGCTGGTGTGGGTCGGCCTGAGCCGCGGCATCGCACCGCTCAACCGGCTGCAGAGCCTGATCCGCCGCCGCCGGCCCACCGACCTGTCGCCGGTCGAGCCATCGACCGTGCCCGAGGAGGTGCGGCCGCTGATCATCGCCTACAACGACATGATGGCGCGCCTGGAGGAGAACCTGCAGGCTCAGCAGCGATTCATCGCCGATGCGGCGCATCAGATGCGCACGCCGCTCACCGGCCTCAAGATGCAGACCGATCTGGCGCTGCACGAGAGCGATCCCGAGCAACTGCGCGAATCGCTGGCACGCATCGCGGAGAGCACCGACCGCGCTGCCCACCTCATCAACCAGCTGCTGTCGCTCGCCCGCGCCGAGGCGAGCTTCGAGAAGCTCTACGTGGTCGAGACCGTGAGCCTGGACGCCGTGGTGCGCGAGGTGGCGCTCGAGCTGTTTCCGCGCGCCCAGGCCAAGCAGATCGACCTCGGCGTCGAAGGCGGCGAGCACGAGCTGCTGGTCGAGGGCAATCCGGTGCTGCTGCGCGAGATGGTCAAGAACCTGGTCGACAACGCGGTGAAATACACCCCGCGCGGCGGCAGCGTCACCGCGCGCACCCGCTTCGCCGGCTCGCCGATCCTCGAGGTCGAGGACACCGGGCCGGGCATCCCCGAGGCCGACCGCGAGCGCGTGTTCGAGCGCTTCTACCGCGTGCTCGGCAGCGGCGTCGATGGCTCGGGCCTCGGCCTGCCGATCGTGCGCGAGATCGCCGAGCTGCACCGCGCCACCGTGACCCTGGATGCGAACCCCGGCGGGCAGGGCACGCTGGCGCGGGTGGTCTTCCCGCGCAGCAACCTGCAGCCGCCGCCGATCGTCCAGGGCGATCACGACGCGCTGCGCTGAGCCTGTCGCCCTGCCCGGCGAGTCGAAAAGTTCTCCCAAACCCTTTGACAATCGAGAAACTGTGGCTATAATGCGGACCTCGTTGGCCAGTTAGCTCAGTTGGTAGAGCAGCGGATTGAAAATCCGCGTGTCCGTGGTTCGATTCCGCGACTGGCCACCAGAAGTGGCTGATTCGGCTCAATTTTGGGGTGTTTTCGCGGTGCTATAATCCTTCCGCTCCGACCGCCCTCCTGCCCGCATGCAACTTTTCGCCCTCGGCCTGAACCACCATACCGCACCGCTCGCGATCCGCGAACGCGTCGCGTTCCAGCCTGAGCGGCTGGATCAGGCCCTGCACGATCTGGCGCGGGCGGATTCGGTGCGCGAGGCGGCGATCCTGTCGACCTGCAACCGCACCGAGCTCTATTTCGCGGCCGAGCAGCCGCAGCATGCCGCCGACTGGCTGGCGCGCTTCCATCGGCTGCCGCTCACCGAGGTCTCGCCCTACCTGTACGCCTACCCGCAGCGCGACGCCATCCGTCATGTGTTCAGGGTGGCGAGCGGGCTCGACTCGATGGTGATTGGCGAGCCGCAGATCCTCGGTCAGGTCAAGGACGCCGTCCGCCACGCCGAAGAGGCGGGCACCATGGGCGTCCTGCTGCACAAGCTGTTCCAGAACACCTTCGCGGTGGCCAAGGAAGTGCGCTCCACCACCGCGATTGGCGCCAACACGGTGTCGATGGCCGCAGCTGCGGTGCACCTGACCGAGCGCATCTTCGAGCGTGTCTCCGACCAGCACGTGCTCTTCATCGGCGCGGGCGAGATGATCGAGCTCTGTGCCGCGCACTTCGGCGGCGCCAGGCCGAAGTCGATGACCGTGGCCAACCGCACCGAGGAACGCGCCCGCACGCTCGCCGAGCGCTTCGGCGCGAGCACCATGCGCATCGACCAGATCGCCGAGGCGCTGCCGCGCTTCGACGTGGTCGTGTCCTGTACGGCGGCGCCCTTGCCGATCGTCGGCCTGGGCATGGCCGAGCGTGCGGTCAAGGCGCGCCGCCATCGCCCGATGGTGATGGTCGATCTCGCCGTGCCGCGCGATATCGAGCCCGAGATTTCCGAGCTCGACGACATCTTCCTGTACACCGTCGATGACCTCGCCCAGGTCGTCGAGGCCGGCATGGAGTCGCGCCAGCAGGCGGTGATCGAGGCCGAGCAGATCATCGACACCCGGGTCGACGGCTTCCTGCACTGGATGTCCGCGCGCGACGCGGTGCCGGTGATCCGCGCCCTGCGCGAGCACGCCGAATCCCTGCGCCAGGCGGAGCTCGAGCGCGCGGTGCGCCTGCTCGCCCGGGGCGAGGACCCGCAACGCGTGCTCGAGGCGCTGTCGCACGGCCTCACCAACAAGCTGATGCACGGTCCCACCCGCTTCCTGAACCAGGCCGAGGGCGAGCACAAGGTCGAAGCCGGCCGCGTGGTGCGCGAACTCTTCAACCTGTCCCGCGACCATCACTAGCCGCACGGCTCCGCGTGCCGCCGCTCGCCGGCGGCGCGTGTGCGTCCGTCCACCGCCATGAAGCAGAGCATCCGCGACAAACTCGAACATCTCGCCAGCCGGCTCGAAGAGCTCGACCGCGCGCTCGCCTCCGAGGAGGGCGCGCGGGACATGAACACGTTCCGCGATCTGTCGCGCGAGCGCGCCGAGATCGAGCCGGTGGTGGCGCTGTACCGTGACTACCGCCAGGCCGAGGCCGACTGCGCCACCGCGCGCGAGCTGCTCACCGACCCGGAGATGCGCGAGCTCGGCGAGCTCGAGCTGGCCGCCGGCGAGGCGCGCATCGCCGAGCTGGAGGCCGAGTTGCAGCGCGCGCTGCTGCCGCGCGACCCCAACGACGCGCGCAACCTCTTCCTCGAGATCCGCGCCGGCACCGGCGGCGACGAGGCGGCGCTGTTCGCCGGCGACCTGCTGCGCATGTACACCCGCTACGCCGAGCGCCAGCGCTGGAAGGTGGAGATCGTGTCGGCGAGCGAGTCCGACCTCGGCGGCTACAAGGAGGTCATCGCTCGCGTGGTCGGCAGCGGTGCCTATTCGAAGCTCAAGTTCGAGTCCGGCGGCCACCGCGTGCAGCGCATTCCGGTCACCGAGACCCAGGGCCGCATCCATACCTCGGCATGTACGGTCGCGGTGCTGCCCGAGGCCGATGAGGTCGAGGCGGTGGACATCAACCCCGCCGACCTGCGCATCGACACCTTCCGCGCCTCGGGCGCGGGCGGCCAGCACATCAACAAGACCGACTCGGCGGTGCGCATCACGCATATCCCCACCGGCATCGTCGTCGAGTGCCAGGACGACCGCTCGCAGCACCGCAACAAGGCGCAGGCGATGGCGGTGCTGGCTGCGCGCCTCTATGACGCCAAGGTGCGCGCCCAGCAGAGCGCCGAAGCCGCGCAGCGCAAGAGCCTGGTCGGTAGCGGCGACCGCTCGGAGCGCATCCGCACCTACAACTTCCCGCAGGGGCGCGTCACCGATCACCGCATCAACCTCACCCTCTACAAGCTCGACGCGGTGATGCAGGGCGAGCTCGACGAGCTGGTCGATGCGCTGACGCTCGAGCATCAGGCCGACCTGCTCGCGGCGCTGGCGGACGATTGATGAGCACGCCGACGCTGCCGCCCGCGGGCGAGATGGACATCGCCGGCGCGCTCGCCTGGGCGCGCGCACGGATCGACCAGATGGACGCGCGCGTGCTGCTGCGTCACGTGCTGCAGTGTCCGGCGGCGCGCCTGGTGGCCTGGCCGGAGCAGAAACTGGCCGCCGAGGACTGGGCGAATTACCGCAGCCTGGTCGAGCGTCGCGTGGCCGGCGAGCCGGTGGCCTATCTCACCGGCACGCGCGAGTTCTATGGTCGCGAGTTCATGGTCACGCCCGCGGTGCTGATCCCGCGCCCCGAGACCGAGCTGCTGGTCGAGCTCGCGCTCGCCCATTTCGCCGGCCAGCGCGGCGTGCGCGTGCTCGACATGGGCACCGGCAGCGGCGCGCTGGCGGTGACGGTGGCGCTGGAGATGGATGCCCCCGACGTGATCGCGCTCGACCGCTCGCGCGAGGCGCTGTGGGTGGCGATGGCCAACGCCGCCCGGCTCGGCGCGAGCGTGTCCTTCGTGCAGAGCGACTGGTTCGCCGCGCTCGGTGACGAGCAGTTCGGCCTCATCGTCTCCAACCCGCCCTACATCGCCGCCGCCGACCCGCACCTGGAGCAGGGCGACGTCCGCTTCGAGCCCCGCGGCGCGCTCGCCGCCGGGCCGCAGGGCCTGGACGACCTCGCCGAGATCGTCGCCGGCGCCCCGGCGCGGCTGGCCGATGGTGGCTGGCTGTTCCTCGAGCACGGCTACGACCAGTCCGTCGCCGCGCGCGGCCTGCTCGCCGACGCCGGCTTCGCCGCGATCGCCTCGTGGAAGGACCTCGCCGGGATCGAGCGCGTCAGCGGCGGACGCTGGCTCGGCCGCCGCCGCTGAGGCTTGCATCACCTGTTGACGCTATCGTCGGCCGCCCCCTAGAATTCTTGACTGTTTAACTCGACTTTTCAGGTATCAACCATGGACATACAGGACGTCATCCGCGATCAGGTCACCACCAACGACGTGGTGCTGTACATGAAGGGCACGCCCCAGTTCCCGCAGTGCGGCTTCTCCTCCACCGCGGTGCAGATCCTCAAGGGCTGTGGCGTGCGTGAGGTGCTCGCGGTCAACGTGCTCGCCGACAACGACATCCGCCAGGGCATCAAGGACTTCTCCAACTGGCCGACGATTCCGCAGCTCTACATCAAGGGCGAATTCGTCGGCGGCAGCGACATCATGCGCGAGATGTACGAGAGCGGCGAGCTGCAGCAAATGCTGAAGGATGCGGGGGTGGTGGGCGAGTGAACCGCTGACCAGCGCCGCCTGGCGCAGCGTTGTCCTCAGGGAGCGCCGTCGTCCGGCGCTTCTTTTTTTTGCGCTAGCCTCGCACGCAGCCGGATCAATGCCTTGCGCGCGAGGTGCGGCAGCAGCAGGTGGAGCGGCATGCGCAAGAGGTGGTAGCGGGTCCGCATCAGCAGACGCGCGAACCTCACCGAAAGGGGTGGGGGACTGTCCGGATCGGACGGGAACATCGCCATTGGCACGAAGGCATCCATCGCCATGCGGCTCAATGCGGACGGCGCGGACAGGGCTTCCCGGGTCGCCGGCGGAACCGGGCAATCCAGCCAGGCCTGTGCGAAATACAGGCCGTACCACAAGGGGCGCTGCAGTCCCAGTTCATGCGCCCGGGCGACCAGATCACGCCAGAAATCCGGATGGTCGGCGAACGTGCGCAGCAGGCCATCGATGTCCACGACCTCGCGCACGCGCAGGTCGAGTTCGCCGTCGTGGAAGCAGTGCAGGCAGGCGTGCAGCACCTGGTCCTGCGGGCAGAGGGCGCGAAAAGGTGTGCCCGGGATGGGTTCGCTGCGCTCGAACAGGCGCGCAGGGTCGAAGGCGAGCGAGCCGGTGACGGGGGTAAGCGCATGGTGGAGATCGACTTCCAGGCTGTGGCCGGGTTGGCGCATCGGTGGCGTCTCGTGGCTCCAGTCCCGGTAGTAGCGTTCGTCGTAAGGCGTCAGTTTTTCCGCTTGCCATCCTCCGGCGCGCAGGCGCTCTTCCATGGCACGCAGGTGCTTCCGGGGCACCAGCAGATCGACGTCCGACACGAATCGTCCCGTGGCCACTCGGCGACGCTGCAGCAGGTAGGCGCCGCCCTTCAGCACGATCACGGGGAAGTCGCGCGTGACGAGCGGGGCCAGATGGAACAGTTCGGCGCGCACCGACTGCGCGCGATAGCTGGCGATGCGGGCTGATGACAGCAGATGACGGCGGACGACGTCGGTCATCGTGGCCTTATCGAGGTTGGCTTCGGCCAGCCGCGCGTGTAGTCCGCTTGCGCGTGCGATGCGCAGCAGCCGCTCCCAGCGTATCTCGTCGATGTCGAGCGGCTCTTGAAGGCCGCGCAGCAGCAGCGCGATATCCGACGGGTGATCAGGGCTCACGGCGCGCGCTCGAACAAGACTTCGATGTGGGCGATCGCGTCGTCGAGGTCGCCATAGACCAGTTCGTAGGCGACGGTTCGGCGCGCAAGCGCCACGACGGCCTCGAGGCCGAGCGGACCGAGCGCCTGGTAGTTGAAGCTGTTCAACCCGATGCGCATCGCCGCCTGGGCTCGCGGTACCGGTGCGCACTGTGATGCTGCGCCGGCCTGAAAGCGCGGAAACACCACCAGTACAGGCTGCGCGCGCTGATGGCGGGCGAGAAAGCTCTCGCGATCTGGCACGAAATGCGCCACGTCGCCCTTGCGTGTCTTCGGAAACACGGGACCGAGCACGGCACCGGGGCGGCCGCCGATGACGTCTATCGAGCGATTCTTGAGCGGTGCGGGCCTCACCATGGGCAGCAGTTCGCCCGTCTCCATGTCGATGACGCCGAACTCATCCGACAGGAAGCGCCAGCCGGCGAGATGCAACGCGCAGCTCAGGGTAGTCTTCCCCGCGCCGGGCGCGGCCGGCAGGATCAGGGCGCGATCATTGCGCGCGACGACGCCGGCGTGCAGAAGCAGATAGGCGTTCAGGCGCTGGGAGAGCAGGTAGTTGCTGCCCCATTCGAAAAGCGGCAGCGCGCAATCGTAAGGGTAAGGTTCGAAAGGCCGCTGGCCGTCGGCCCACAGCGTCACCTGGCGACCTCGCGGCCGAAAGCGCGAGCCCGGGAGCAGCGCAACCCGCGCGTCGGCGAACAGCGGCTGCGTGATCGGCTTATGGTGCGGATAGACGAGGTCCAGGTGCTTGTGCAGGCGCTCGATCGGCGAGGCCACTGCCAGCCGCGCTGCGCCGACATCCAGCAGGCGGTAGGGGAGCTCAATCATTCCGCGATCGTGGGGTCGTCCGCTTCGTTTAGCATGGTCAGCGAACGTGCAAGGAACTCTAGACCCTGCGGCCAGCCGCCCGCTTCCTCCACTTCGCAAGCGAATGCATCGAAACGTCCCTCTTCGAGCGCATCCGCTGCTTCACGCAGCACAGTGGCGGCACCAGCGGTCAGAAGGTGGGTACCCCACGAAGCGGGGTCGAGAAAAAGAAACTGCCCGTCGATGGACGGGCAGTAGCGTTGGAGCCAAGTACGAGGGCCTATTCCCTTGGCAGGTAGCACAGCGCCTCAGCCTCCAAAAATGTAACCGGTCAGGCCAGGGTTGACCGACGTGAGGCACGAGTGTGCAGCCGGGAGCCCGACATTGGGGGCATCGGTGTAAATGCCCGTTGGAGATCCGGTCGCGTCGAAATAGGCGAGCGCATAAACAGATTCCGTCGGGGATATGGCAGTACCTTCAGTGAGGGTTGTCGAATTCAGCGAGACTGGCTTCGGCGGTACAGATGTGTCGAAGGTGACTTCGTAGATAACGCCGTCTATCTTTACGCCCTTCTTTCCGGAATCAACGGCAGGTGTCGTCGACGAGTCCATCAGCTTGAACAGCGGGCCACCCTTCCAGGCCCACGATGCACTCGCATCAAGCGACGACTTCAACGGCGACAGCGTCGTCGGGATCGTTGTTGTCGTCACACAGGCGAACGATGCCAGCGCCGGCCCACTGTAGCCCATCGTGACGACGCCGGATGCGGCAAGCGCGCCCTTGAGCACTCGGCGGCGCTGCTCAACGGCATTGTCAGGCGGGGTGTTCGACATGGTGAACCTCTTCATTTCGCGCATGTGCGATCGACTTCGATTATAGCGACGCTTGCGCGGCCAGCTTTCCTTACTTTCCAAAGTACGTAGCAAATTTCACGCCGAAGCGCGGTTGGACGCTGTAAACGATTGATCTGTTGATGAAGTCCGTATCCGGCGGATGCGGCCCATGAAGCCCGGTGTAAGAAATTCCGACAGTATTGCGAGCGATCAGGTCCGGCGCTTCAATCCCTCCGCCGCGCCAGCTCCTCGTTCAGCCTTGTTGCCAGCCGTATCGCCTCCCGCAGATACCCGCGCCCGAACAGATTCAGATGATTGAGCACGTGGTACAGGCTGTACGCGAGCTTCCGCTGTTCGTAATCCTCGTGCAGCGGCCAGGCCTTGCGGTAGGCCGCATAGAAGCTCGACGGAAAGCCGCCGAAGAGCTCGCTCATCGCCAGGTCCGACTCGCGGTCGCCGCGATGCACCGCCGGGTCGAAGACCACAGGCGTGCCGTCGGCCAGCGCCGCGGCGTTGCCGTGCCAGAGATCGCCGTGCAGCAGGCTTTCCTGCGGGCGGTAGTCGAGGAACAGGGCGGGGATGCGATCGAACAGACGCTCGCCCTCGCGATGGAGTTCGCTGCCGAAGCCATTCGCGCGGGCGAGCGCGAACTGCGGGCGCAGGCGGTGCTCGACGAAGAAGTGCGCCCAGTTTGCGTGGGGCGCGTTCCGTTGCGGGTTGCGGCCGATGAAGTTGTCGCGCGTCCAGCCGAAGGTGTCGCCGCGGTCGCGGTGCAGGCGCACCAGGGCGTCGGCGAAGCGAGCGCCGTCGTCTGCCGACTGCAGCGCGCGCAGCTCGAGGTGTTCGAGCACGAGGAAGGCGTGCGCGCCGTCGCGGCCGCAGGCAATCACCGCCGGGGTGCGAAAACTGGCGCTCGCGGCGATCGCGGCGAGGCCGTCGGCCTCGGCCTCGAACATCGGCGCGCAGTCGGCGCTGGCGAGCTTGACGAAGTACGCGCCGCCGCTGGCGTCCGCCACGCGCAGCGCGGTGTGGATGCTGCCGCCGCTCACCGGGTGCGCGGCGACGATGCGGAAGGCGTTGCCGGTCCGCGCGCGGATCGCCTGCTCGATGGCGGGCAGCGCGGGGTGGGTGGGGTCGGGAGGTGGGTTCGGAGGCATCATAGGTTCGCAATCCGGGCGCTGGCTTGCGACAGGCGGGTCGCCAGCACCTCGAGGAAGGCCTGGTAGAAGTGCATGCGGCAGGTGTCGCTGGCGCGGCCGAGCGCACGGGCGTCGAGGGTGAGCAGCGCGGTGTCGGTCGCGGCCTCGACCGAGGCCGAGCGCACGCCGCGCGCGGTGGAGAAGGCGGCGATCTCGCCGAAGCAGTCGCCGGGGTTGAGGATGTCGAGCAGGTGGCCGTGCTTCTTTACCCGCGCCTCGCCCTCGATGACGAAGCAGATCGTGTCGCCGCGCTCGCCCTCCTTGATGATGACCGTGCCGGCGTGGCTGCGGCTGAAGCGCGACAGGCCGATGACCTCCCACAGCTCGGCGTCGGCGAAGCGGTGGAAGAAGCGCATCGCGCGCAGGGCCTCGAAGCGTCCGGGGTCGCCGAGCGGCTCGCCAGCGCCTGCGGCGCTGCGATTGCGGAAGGCGAGCGCAAGGTCGTGGGAGAACTCGGCCCAGCGCTGGTAGCGGCGGTCCACGTCCTTCTCGGTCGCGCGGCGGACGATGGCGTCGAGCGCCTCGGGAATCTCGGGGCGCAGCTCGGAGGGCAGCGGCGGGGCGTCGTGGGCGATGCTGTAGAGCAGGCTGTAGCTGTTCTCCTGCTCGAAAGGCAGGCGCCCGGTCAGCAGTTGGAACATCACCACGCCGAGCGAGTAGATGTCGGTGCGGTGATCGAGCGGCATCTCGCGCACCTGCTGCGGCGACATGTAGGCCGGCGAGCCGACGCCGGCGATCTGCGTGGTCTCGCGCGCGCTGTGCAGCGCGGCGCCGAAGTCGGAGATGCGGATATCGCTGCTGTCGGGCGCCATCAGCAGGATGTTGGCGGGCTTGATGTCGCGGTGGGTGACGCCCTGGTGGAAGGCGTAGTCGAGCGCGCGCGTGGCCTTGAAGACGATCTCGATCACGCGCTCGAGCGGGGCCAGCGACGCCGGGCGGCCGATGGCGTCGAGCGTGCCGCCGGGCACGTGGTCCATGACCAGCCAGGCGTCGTGGTCGGCCACCATCGCATCGTGGATGCGGACGATGTGGGGATGGTTGAGCTTGCCGGCGAAGGCCGCCTCGTTGAGGAAGAGCTGGCGCAGCAGGCGCCCGCGCCGCGGATCGTCGAGGATCTCCGGGCGCAGGCGCTTGATCGCGACTTCGCTCTGGCGGAACGGGTCCCAGGCGAGGAAGACGGTGCTGGTCGCGCCGCCGCCGATCCGGCGGCGGACTTCGTACCTGCCGATGCGGCCCGGCGCCGGCGCGGTCATGGTCCTCGCGCTGTGCGGCCGCTCAGGCCAGGCGGGCGCGGGCGCGCGCGACCGCGGCGCGCACCTGCTCGGGCGCGGTGCCGCCGACGTGCTTGCGCGAGGCGAGCGAGCCTTCGACCGTCAGCACGCCGAACACGTCGTCGCCAAGGCGTTCGGCCGCGCCCGGCACCTGGGCCATGGCGATGCGCAACTCGTCCAAGCTGAACTGCGGCAGGTCGCAACCCTTGACGTCGGCGGCGCGCACCGCGAGCGCCACCGCCTCGTGGGCGTCGCGGAAGGGCAGGCCCTTCTTCACCAGGTAGTCGGCGAGATCGGTGGCGGTGGCATAGCCCTGGCTCAGCGCGCCGCGCATGGCGTCGGCCTTGACCCGGATGCCGGTGATCATGTCGGCGTAGATGCGCAGGGTGTCGATCACCGTGTCGGCGGTGTCGAACAGCGGCTCCTTGTCTTCCTGATTGTCCTTGTTGTAGGCCAGCGGCTGGCCCTTCATCAGGGTGAGCAGGGCGATCAGGCTGCCGTTGACGCGGCCGGTCTTGCCGCGCACCAGCTCGGGCACGTCGGGGTTCTTCTTCTGCGGCATGATCGAGCTGCCGGTGCAGAAGCGGTCGGCGAGGTCG
>JAREIX010000343.1 GCA_029286945.1 Thauera sp.
CGCGACGCCGATCCTGGTGCTGACCGCGCGCGACACGCTGGAAGACAAGCTGCTCGGCTTCGAGGCCGGCGGCGACGACTACCTGGTCAAGCCCTTCGCACTGCAGGAGCTCGAGGTGCGCCTGCTGGCGCTGGCGCGGCGCAATGCCGCGCGCCCGGCCGATCCGGTGCTGCGCTACGGCGCGCTGGAGTTCCGCGCCGCGACCCAGGCGCTGCACCTCGACGGCCGGCCGCTCACGCTGCCGCCGAAGCCACTGCGCCTGGTCGCCGAGCTGCTCGCCCAGCCCGAGCGCGTGTTCTCCCGCCGCGAGTTGGAGCTCGCGGTGTGGGGCCACGAGCAGGACAGCAGCGACAACCTGCGCAGCGTGCTGCACACCCTGCGCCGCGCCCTCGGCGACGACGCGCCCATCCAGGTGGTGAATGTCCATGGCCTCGGCTACAAGCTCGTCGGCCGCTGAGGGCGGCGCGCGGCGCTGGCTGCCAGGCGGCATGCGCATCCGCATCGCGGTGTCGGTGACGGCGATGCTGGTCGCGCTCATCGTCGCGCAGTCGCTCGCCCTGGTGCGGCTCAACGACGAGATGGAAGAAGAGTTCATCGCCGGCACGCTCGACGAGCAGCTGCACTACAGCATCGAGCACAGCCGCCGCCTCGGCAGCCTGATCGGACCGCAGACGCCGAACATGACGCTCTACCGTTTCGCCCCCGGCGAGCCGCTGCCGCAGGGCCTGAGCCCGGCGCTGGCTGCGCTCGCGGTCGGCAATCACGAGGACTGGTCCGCCGGGCGCGAGCTGCACGTCGCGGTGCGCGAGGCCGACGGCCAGCGCTACGTGCTGATCTACGACGAATCCGAGCACCGCGCGCGCGAGATCGCCGTCGTCACCACGGTGGTGATCGGCGGCCTGGTGCTGACCGCCCTGTCCTTCCTCCTCGTCTATGCGATCGCCGCCCGGCTCACGCGCGCTCTGGAGACGCTCGCCGAGCGCGTCGAGGGCGAGCGCGACGGCACCCCCTTCGCCCAGCCCGGACTCGACGACGAGCTCCTCGCTGTGGCGCGCGCGCTCGATCGCGCCGAGGCGCGCCAGGCCGCCGTGCTCGCGCGCGAGCGCGACTTCAACGCCAACCTGTCGCACGAGCTGCGCACCCCGCTCGCCGGCATCCGCAGCGACGCTGAGATGCTGCTGACCGACCCCGCGCTGTCCGCCAAGGCCCGCCGCCGCGCCGAGCGCATCATCGCCACCACCGACCGCACCACCACGCTCGCCCACAGCCTGCTGCTGCTCGCGCGCGAGGCCCGACCGCAGGGCGCCGAGCCGGTCAACCTGGGCGCCGCGGTGCGCGACGCGTGGGCGCGGCTCCAGGCGGCCGGCGCAGGGGCCGAGGCGGTGGACATCCGCATCGACCCCAAGGCCGAGGTGCTCGCCGACCCCGGCCTGCTGGCGCTGGTGCTGCACAACCTGCTGGAGAACGCGCTGCGCCATGGCGAAGGGCGTGCGATCGAGGTGGTGCTGGAAGGGCGCCGGCTCGCCGTGTGCGACCGCGGCCCCGGCTTCGGTGCAGAGGATCCGATGCGCAGCTTCGAGCGCTTCCGCCGCGGCGGCGACAAGCCCGGCCACGGCCTCGGCCTGGCGCTGGTGCAGCACATCTGCACCGCCTGCGGGTGGACGGTGCGCGCCGCCAACCGTCCCGAGGGCGGCGCCTGCCTGACGCTCGACTTCGGGCCCGCCGCCGCATAAGGCGCGCGGGCCGGGCGGCCGCTCGCGCTCACACTTTCCTCACACCCGCATCACGCTTTCCTCACGCGCGCCTGCGTAGATTGCGCCGATCCTCCCAAGGCTCTGCGCACCCATGTCCGAACCGCATCTGTCCCTCGCCCCGCCCCTGGCAAGTCCGGCCGCCGCGCGGCGCTGGCGTCCCGAGCTATCGACCGAGGCCCTGCTGCTCGGCCTCGGCCTCTACTTCACGCTCGCCTGCAACACCCCGTTCTGGCGCGCCCTGCTCGCCAGTCGCGGCGGCGAAGGCGGTGCCCTTTTCTACGTGCTGGCGATCGGCGTCGCGCTCAGCGCGCTCAACGTCCTGCTGCTCGCGCCCCTGCTCAACCGATGGACGACCAAGCCGCTGCTCGGCGGGCTGATCCTGGTCGCCGCGGTGTCGAGCTACTACTCCGGCCACTTCGGCGTGTATTTCGACCCGAGCATGCTGCGCAACGTGCTGCGCACCGACCTCGCCGAGGCGCGCGAGCTGCTGACCCCCGGCTTCTTCC
>JAREIX010000120.1 GCA_029286945.1 Thauera sp.
TCGAGCACGAGCGCATCCACCTCGAGACCTCCTCGGTGCTGATGCGCCAGCACGCGCTGCACTACGTCAAGCCGCATCCCGCCTGGCCGCCCTGCGCCGCGCACGGCGAGCCGCCCGCCAACACCCTGGTCGACGTCCCCGCCGGCGTCGTGCACCTGGGCCGCGCCTTCGACGAACCGATCTACGGCTGGGACAACGAATATGGCAGCCACCGCGCCGAGGTGCCGGCCTTCCGGGCGGCGCGCTACCTGGTCACCAACCGCGAATATCTCGCCTTCGTCGAGGCCGGCGGCTACGCCGACGACAGCGTCTGGGACGAGGAGGGCCTGGGCTGGAGGCGTTACGCGCGCGCCGAACACCCCAGCTTCTGGATCCCCGACGCGGCAGGCTGGAAGCTGCGCCTGATGACCGAGGAAGTGCCGATGCGCTGGGACTGGCCGGTGGAGGTCAACTGCCTGGAGGCGCGCGCCTTCTGCCGCTGGAAGGCGCGTGCGACCGGCCAGCCGGTGCGCCTGCCGACCGAGGACGAGTGGAACCGCATCTACGACCACGTCGGCCTCGCCGACGTGCCGCACGACGCCCCCGCCAGCGCCAACCTGCATCTGGACCACTGGGCCTCGAGCTGCCCGGTGACGCTGTTCCCGCATGGCGAGCTCTTCGACGTGGTCGGCAACGTCTGGCAGTGGTGCGAGACGCCGACCTATCCCTTCGACGGCTTCGACGTGCATCCGATCTACGACGACTTCACCACGCCGACCTTCGACGACCGCCACGGCATCATCAAGGGCGGCAGCTGGATCTCGGCCGGCAACGAATCGCGCCATGCCTCGCGCTACGCTTTCCGCCGCCACTTTTTCCAGCACGCGGGTTTCCGCTACATCGTCAGCGAGGCGCCAGCACTCAACCCGGCCTCGACCTACGAGACCGATGCGCTGCTGTCGCAGTACGCCGAGTTCCACTACGGCGACGAGGCCTTCGGCGTGCCCAACTTCCCGAAGGCGCTCGCCGACATCTCCATCGCCGCCCAGCGCCGCTTCGGCAACGGCCGCTTCGGCCGCGCGCTCGATCTGGGCTGCGCCACCGGCCGCGCCAGCTTCGAGCTGGCGCGCGCCTTCGAGCGCGTGGTCGGCATCGACTTCTCGGCGCGCTTCATCCAGGCCGGCGTCAAGCTCGCCGAGACCGGCGCGCTGCGCTACACGATGCCCGACGAGGGCGAGCTGGTGAGCTACCACGAGCGCCGCCTCGTCGCCCTCGGCCTGGCCGGGACCGCCGGTCGCGTCGAGTTCTGGCAGGGTGACGCCTGCAACCTGAAGGACGTGTTCACCGGCTTCGACCTCATCCTCGCCGCCAACCTGATCGACCGCCTGTACAGCCCGCGCCGCTTCCTCGCCGACGTGCCCCGCCGCCTGAACCCGGGCGGCCTGCTGCTGCTCGCCTCGCCCTACACCTGGCTGGAAGAGCACACCAAGCGCGAGGAGTGGATCGGCGGCTTCAAGAAGGACGGCGAGTCGTACACCACGCTCGACGGCCTCAAGGACCTGCTTGCTGCCGACTTCGAGCTGGTGCAGGGCCCGGAGGCGGTGCCCTTCGTGATCCGCGAGACGCGGCGCAAGCACCAGCACACGCTGTCGGAGCTGACCATCTGGAGGAAGCGCACATGAACGCCACCGATCGTGCTGCGATCGCCGACCGCGCCGCCGGCGCGCTGATGGGCGCCTTCATCGGCGACGCGCTGGCGCTCGGGCCGCACTGGTACTACGACCTCGACGAGTTGCGCGCCCGCTACGGGCCATGGATCACCGGCTACACCGCGCCGATGCCCGACCACTACCACGTCGGCATGAAGGCGGGTGAATCCTCGCAGGCCGGTATCCTGCTGCGGCTCACACTGGAATCGCTCGCCGAGCGGGGCGGCTATGACGAGGCCGACTTCTGCCGGCGGATGGATGAGGACTTCTTCCCGCTTATCGACGGCGTGCCGATGCACGGCCCCGGCGGCTACACCAGCCAGTCGATCCGCGAAGCCTGGAGGAAGCGCGTGCAGCAGGGCCTGCCCTGGGGCCAGGTCGGCGGCAATGCCGACACCACCGAAGCCGCCGAGCGCACGCTGGCGATCGCGGTGCGCTACGCGCTCGACCCCGCGGCGCTGGCGGATGCCGTCACCCGCAACACCGTGCTCACCCAGACCGACGGCACCGTGGTGGCGATGACGGTCGCCTTTGGCGCCGTGCTCGGCATGCTGGTCGAGGGCCACACACTCGACGCCTCGATCTCGGCCAAGCTGATGGCGCGGGTGAAGTCCGGCGCGCTGCCCTTCCACACCGTCACGGTCGGCAAGCTGCAGGCGCCCAGTCCCGGCGCCGCCGAGGCCCCGACCGCCGGCCGCTTCCCCTCTCCCGATGCGCTGCTGACGCCGTCCTCGATCGCCCGTGCGGCGCGCGACCCGAACGTGCGCATCGAGCCGGCATGGAAGGTGTCGCTGGTGTATGGCATGCCGTGCGCGGTGTACCACCAGTTCCCGGCGGCCTACTACCTGGCGGCGCGATTTGCGGACGACTTCGAGTCGGCCGTGCTGCACGCGGTCAACGGCGGCGGGCAGAACCTGGCGCGGGCGATGCTGACTGGGGCGCTGGTGGGGGCGCAGGTCGGCTTGAGCGGCATCCCGCCGCGCTTTCTCGCCGGATTGGCGGACAGCGCGGCGCTGCAGGCGGTCGTGCAGCGCGTCGCCGCGCAGGCGGGCGCAGGCTGAGTCCGGCTGCGCCGGCCGCGCTCGCAAGCCGCCACCCGGTGCGCGCCGCGGCCTAGCGCACCGAAGCGCTGGCCGTCGCAGGTTGCCCGGCGAGCAGCGCCTCGAGGCGCTGGATCTGATGCCGCTGCAGCGTCGTGGTGGCGTAGAAGCGCTCCTGCAGCAGCGTCGAACGCCCCACGCTCACCAGCACGCCCTGGCGCAACTCGTCCTGCACCACCACCTCTGGCAGCAGGGCCAGCCAGCCGCTGTCGCGCGCCACCAGGCGCAGCATCGCCATGTCGTCGACCTCGGCGCGCAGCCGCGGCTTGACGCCGGCCGACATGCACAGGGCGTCGAACTGCCCGCGCAGCGCATGGCGCGGGCCGGGCAGCGCCAGTTCCAGGCCGTCGAGATCTTCGGGCACGCGCAGCGTCCGGCCCTGCCAGGCGCTCGCCGGGCCGACGAGGCCGATCGCCTCGCTGCCGAGGAAGCGGCAGTGCAGGGGGCGGTCCGGGTCGGAGGGGACGGGCTCGTTGGTCAGCACGAGGTCGAGCTGGTGCTGCACCAGCCGCTCGACCAGGCTCTCCTGCGGGCCGGACTCGAGCGTGAGCAGCACCGTCTGGTCGGCGAGCAGGGGGCGGAGCAGGTTCTCCTGGTAGTTGCGCGACATGGTGGCGACGCTGCCCAGCCGCAGCCGGGTCATGCCCTCGCTGCGGCCCTGCAGGCGGCCGAGCAGTTCCTGCCCGAGGCCGAAGATGTTCTCGGCGTAGGAGAACACCAGGTGGCCGGACTCGGTGAGCGCCAGCCGCCGCTTCTCGCGCTCGAACAGGGGCTCGCCCAGGCGCTCCTCGAGCTGCCGGATCTGGGTCGACAGCGCCGATTGCGAGGTATGCAGCTCCCTCGACGACTGCGTCAGGTTGCCGGATCGCGCCACATGCCAGAAGTAGAAGAGGTGGTGGAAGTTGAGTTGCTCGAGTTTCATTGTTCTGTTTTATAGATTGAATCGTTCATAACAATATATTTTACGGAACGATAAAAGGCGAGCATCCTCGGCGCAGCCTCACTTCGAAAGGTGCCCGCCATGATTTCAACCTCACTTCTGCTCGTCCTCTGCGCCATCGCGCCCGCGCTGCTGATGACGTCCGGCGCACTGCTGTTCCGCGCCGCTCCACATCGCGCGGAGGGGATCGTCTGGGGACGATTCCGCCTGCTCGCCACCACGGCGCTCGCCTTCACCCTGGCCGCCCCGTTGCTGACGACGTGGCTGCCTGTTGCCGGCACAGCTGTGGCATTCGACGCCTCGCCCTGGCTCGCGCTCGGCCCGCTCACGCTGTGGCTGGCCGTGCTGGTGCAGCTGCTGGGCAGCGTGATCGGCGTGTTCTCGACGCGCTACCTGCAGGGCGAGCCGGGGCAGGCGCGTTACGCCGCGGCGCTGTCCGGCGTGCTGGCGGCGGTGCATCTGCTGCTGCTCGCTGACCACTGGCTGCTGCTGATCGCCGCCTGGGCCGCCGTCGGCCTCGCGCTGCAGCCGCTGCTCTGCTTCTATCCCGATCGTCCCTTCGCCCGCCTGGCCGCGCACAAGAAGCGCATCGCCGATCGCGTCGCCGACGGCTTCCTGCTCGCCGCCGCCGCGCTTGCCTGGTCCGAGGTCGGCAGCGGCTCCCTGTCCGCGCTGTGGGCGCACCTCGACCAGCACGGCGCCTCGCTCGCGCTGCAGGCGAGCGCGCTCTGCGTGGCGCTGGCGGTGATCCTGCGCACAGCCCTGTTCCCGGTCCATGGCTGGCTGATCCAGGTCATGGAGGCGCCGACCCCGGTGTCCGCCCTGCTCCATGCCGGTGTCGTCAATCTGGGCGGTTTCGTGCTGATCCGCTTCGCACCGCTGCTCGAGGCGACCGAGCCGGCGCGCTGGCTGCTGGTGGTCTGCGGCCTCGGCACGGCGGTGCTGGCAGGGATGGTCATGCTCACCCGGATCAGCATCAAGGTGCGGCTGGCCTGGTCGACCGTGGCGCAGATGGGCTTCATGGTGCTCGAGTGCGGGCTGGGCCTCTACAGCCTGGCGGTGCTGCACCTGATCGGCCATTCGCTCTACAAGGCGCATGCCTTCCTGTCCGCCTCCTCGGTGGTGCGCGAGAGCAGGCTGCAGAGGCTGCGCGGTCAGGCCGCGGCCGCGCCCTCCAGCCTGCTGCTGGCGCCCGCCCTGAGCCTTGGCGTGGTGATGCTGGTGCAGGCGGTCGGGGTTGCCGGCGCCTGGCCGTGGTGGTGGAACGGCGTGCTGGCGCTGGCTTGGGCGCCGCTGCTGTGGCTGCCCGCCCGGCGCGCCGATGAGCCGAGCGCGGCCGGGGTGCGCGCGCTCGCCGGCATCGCGCTGGTCGCCGGCCTCACCCTGGTCTCGGCGCTCGCGCACCTGCTGCCGCTGGGCGTCAGCGACGCGCCCGCCACGACGGCCGGCTACCTGGCGCTGGCCGGCGTGGCGGCCCTGTATCTGGCCCTGGTGATGCTGCAGTGGCAGCCGCAGCGCCTGGCCGCCTGGCGGCGCTGGAGCTACGCCGGTTTCTACGTGGATGAGTTCTACACCCGCTTCGCGCTGCGCGTGTGGCCGGCGGGCTGGAGCCCCGCGACGACGCGAGCGAGCGCCGCCGGCAGCCGCGACAAGCCTTCGATGATCACCTCCGAATGAGCCACAGCCAGGAGAACGCCATGGATTCCCTTCTTCTCGAGACCCCGAGCGACACCCCGAATGCCCCCGCTTCCCAGCCGCAGGGCGCGGACACGGCGGCCCGGCGCTCGCCCGGGAGCGCGCTGCAGGCGCGCATCGACGCCGCCTGCGAAGCGGCTTGCCAGGCGATCGCGCCGGCCTGGCCGCTCGATCGCAGCATCGCCGTCAATCCGCACTGGGAACGCATCGGTCGCCCGCTGCGCGAGGTGGCGGCGCGCATGGCGGTGCTCGCCGGGATCCAGGTCCTGCCGCCGCGCGACTTCCTGCGCGAGGCCTGGGCGCGCGGGCGGATCTCGCCCGCGGATCTGGAACTTGCGCTGCAGGCCGTGCCGGCAGCCGGGGCAGACGGACTCGGCGCGCAGCAATGCGTGGCGGCCCTGCATGAGCCGGCGCGGCTGCCGCGCCTGCCGCTGCTGATCGACGTGCTCGACGACGATCCCGCGCGCCATGCGCGCCTGTCGTGGCGGCAGGCGATCACGCACCAGGTCAGCCAGACCTGCGCCGCCTACTTCGACCAGTACCAGGCCGACTGGCAGCCCGAGCGCGGGCAGGGCCTGTACGCCTTCTGGCGCGACACCCTCGCCCACGACCACGGCATCGGCACCCTGATGGGCCTGCCGCGGCTGGGCAGCTCGATCAGGGCGCTGCCGGCCACCCGGCAGGATGCCGAGTCCTGGGTGCTGGAGCGCCTCGGCTTGCCGGAGTCGGTATGGTCCGACTATCTCGAGGCGGTGCTGCTCACGGTCAATGGCTGGGCGTCCTGGTGCGCCTACCTGCGCTGGGAGGCCCGGCTGTCGGGTGGCGATGATGTCCACCTGCGCGACCTGCTCGCGATCCGCCTCGCCTGGGGGGCGATCCTGCTCGACTGCAAGGACGATGCGTCCGCCCGCCAGGCCTTCGCCGCCCTGCAGGGGCACTGGACCGATGCCCCCGCCCTCCTGCGCCAGGCCGAGCAGGCGCTGCGCGTCGACGAGGTCTGGCAGCGCGCGCTCGAGATCGGCTACCAGCGCGAGCTCGCCTACAGGCTCGGCGCGGTGGGTTCGGACGGCGCGACGACCCGGAGCGAGCCCGGGATTGCGGTGCAGGCGGCGTTCTGCATCGACGTGCGCAGCGAACCGCTGCGCCGCGCCCTCGAGGCCGTGTGGCCCGCCATCCAGACCCTCGGCTTCGCCGGCTTCTTCGGCCTCCCGGTCGCCTACACGCCGCTCGGCACCCAGGCGCGCCGGCCGCAGCTGCCGGGCCTGCTGGCGCCGGCGCTGGAGGTGAGCGACCGCATCGCCTGGGCCCCGGCGGCCGCCGGCGCGCGCAGCGACGCCACCGACCAGGCCGCCGCCGCGGCGCGCCGCCAGCGCTTCGGCGTCGCCGAGCAGTGGCGCAGCGTCGGCCGCTGGCCGGGCACCGCCTTCTCCTTCGTCGAAGCCGCCGGCGTCGGCTACCTCGGCGCCCTGGCGCGCTGGCTCAAGCCGTCGCGTGGGGCGCGCGCACGCGACGATCTCGCTGGCCTGCCCAAGCGCGTGCGCGCACTCTGCCGCCCTGAGCTGGTCGGGCTGGACGCTGCCGCGAAGACGGACCTCGCCGCCCGCGTGCTGCATGCGATGGGGCTGGAGCGCAAGCTCGCGCCGCTGGTGCTGCTGGTCGGCCATGGCAGCCAGTCGGCCAACAACGCTCACGCCGCCGCGCTCGACTGCGGCGCCTGCTGCGGGCAGACCGGAGAGGTCAACGCCCGCGTGCTGGCCCGCATCCTCAACGAGCCCGCGGTGCGCGCGGGGCTCGCCGGGCGCGGCATCACGGTGCCGGCCGACACGGTCTTCGTCGCTGCGCTCCACAACACGACCACCGACGAGATCGAGGGCTTCGACCTCGACCTGCTGCCCGCGGTCGCGCAGAAGACCTGGGAGAGGCTGCAGGAGGTGTTCGCCCATGCGACCGACCAGGTTCGTCGCGAACGCGCACCGCGCCTGGGTCTCGACCCGCGCGCGCCGAGCGCGCAGCTGCTCGAGCAGTTGCGCCGGCGCGCCAATGACGGCGCGCAGACGCGGCCGGAGTGGGGGCTCGCCGGCAACGCGGCCTTCATCATCGCACCGCGCCGTCGCAGCCTCGGCGCGGTGCTTGACGGCCGCTGCTTCCTGCACGACTACGACGCCACCCAGGACGCGGACGGCAGCGTGCTCGAGCTGCTGATGACCGCGCCGATGCTGGTGACGCACTGGATCAACTGGCAGTACCACGCCTCGACCTGCGACCCGGTGCATCTGGGCAGCGGCAACAAGCCGCTGCGCCTCACGGTGGTGATCGATGCGCCGCAGGACGCGATCGAACGCGTCATCGATCGCCACCGCGTGGTGCGCCAGCTGCTCGACAACGGCTGGCTGCACCTGTGGCGCTTCGAGGGGCAGGCGCTGCGGCAGTACGCCGGCGGCGGCTGGCAGCCGCTCGCGCTCGCGCAAGCCTGAGCTCAGGCCCGCTCCGGCGTGAGCCGGGCGAGGGCTGCGCGGACGAAGGCCCGCGCATCGGGTGCGTAGTCCCAGCGCTCGATGACGCAGTCGCCGCGTCCCGCATCCTCGCCCGGCGGGCCTGCGCTGCGCGTGGCGCTGGCACCGTCCCAGCGCACGATATTTACCGAGTTGGGAAACCCTGGCCGCGTGCGCGCGGACACGGCGGTCCCCGCCTGCACCACCCACAGCCGGCGCGTCAGGCCGGGCGGCGCCAGCGTGTAGGGCAGGTGGATGTGCCCGCCCAGCACGAGGTCCGCCCCCGCGGCCGACCACGCCCGCAGGGCGGCATGGTGGCCGCGCAGCAGGTGCCTGCGGTCCTGGTCCCGATGCACGGCCGCCGGGTGATGCACCACCACCACGCGCAGCTGCTGCGGCCGGGCCTTGCGGAGCAGGGCGGCCACGCGATCGATCTGCAGCGGGGACACCTCGCCCTCCTTGTGCCGCCAGGCGCGGGTGGTGTTGACGCCGACCACGAGCAGGTCCCGCGACGCATGCACCGGCTCGAGATCGGCCCCGAACGCGCTGGCATAGCGCGCGTAGGGCTGTGCCGCGCGCGCCCACAGATCGAAGAGCGCAATGTCGTGGTTGCCCGGCACGGCCAGGACCGGTGCGCCCAGGCGCTCGACGAAGGCCTTCGCGGCGCGGAACTGCGCGGGCCGTGCCCGCTGCGTGATGTCTCCCGACAGCACCGCCACCTCGGGCCGTTCGCGGGCGGCGAGCGCGAGGAGGGCCTCGATCACCTGTGCGCGTTCGGTACCGAAGTGGGTGTCGGACAGATGCAGCAGCACGCTCATGGGCTCGCCCGCGGCGCGTGGGTCGTGTCCGCGACGTCATCGCCGCGGAGCAGGTACAGGGGCGTATCCAGCACGCGGATGTCGATCGGCGCGCGCATGCGCGTCACCTCGCCGTCGCAGGCCACCACGATCCTGCTGTGCCCCGGCGCCAGGGTCGGCTTCACCACCATGTGCGTGAACTCGAAGCTCTCCACCCCGGCGGCCTCCCTGAGCCGGCCCATCGCCCCGTGCGCCATCAGTCCGAGCATCGCCAGCGTACCGATGGGCCGCAGCACCAGCGCGGCGAGGCTGCCGTCGCCGGGCGTGCCGGGCAGGGTGTCCTCCGGTTCCGCGCCGAACTGCTGCAGCTGGAGCGGGTTGTTGCCCACGAACAGCGTCAGCGTCTGCACGTCGCGCACCGTGGCGCCGGTCTCGATGTGCAGGCGCAGCCGGCGCTGCGCGCGCAGCAGCGTCGCGAAGGCCGCCACCAAGGCCACCCAGCGGCTGCGGCCGAAGCGCGCCTTGAAGGCCTCGCGGTCCTGCAGCAGCTCCGGGTAGATGCCGAGGCTGGCATTGACCAGGAAGACGCGCTCGTTGATCGAACCCACCTGCACCGGAGCGGGACGCGCATCCAGCAGTTGCCGCGCGGCGGCGAGCGGCTCGGTGGAGATGCCGTGCGTGCGCGCGAAGTAGTTGAAGGTGCCGGACGGGATGACGCCCATCGCGCAGCCGGCCGCGTGCGCCGCGCGCGCCACCGTGTTCAGGCTGCCGTCGCCGCCGACCGCCACCACCGCCGTGCTGCGCGCCAGCGCCGCCGCCGCGGCCTCGGTGGCCACGCGTGGCAGCGCGTCGGGCTCGCAGACGAGCAGCTCGCCCTTGCGCCCGCGTTCGGCGAGGGCCGATTCGATCACCGCACGCTTGGCGTCGACGTCCTGCGCGCCCGCAGCGGCGTTGATCACGAACAGCAGCGGCGACGCCGGGTCGAGCCGCGGGGCCGCGATCGCAGCCGGCCGCGTGGCGGCGCCCCCCGCGGACCAGGGCTGGACGTCTTCAGGCACGCTGCACCCGTGCGGAACTGTGCAAGTTCATCAGGAGTCCATCGATCGTTACTGAACAAAGTCTAGCGCCTGCCGATCGGCACGGGGTCCGTCCAGCCTCGGCACGCGCGCCATCGGGATGATCGTGAAGAACAGCAACAGCGAGGCGCCTTCCGGATCGGGGCGCATGAACGACAGACGCAGGGCGACCGTGGAACGGATCGCCGGGGCGCAGCTCGCGTCGATGAACGGCACGATGGCCGATGCCCTCGGCCAGAGCAACCGCCAGCGCGTGGTCTGGCTGGGCCTGCTGGCGATGCCGCTGCTGTTTCCGGTTGCGCTCCCGGGCATGGCCTCGGCGGTGGGCGCCGTCTGCCTGCTGATCGCGTTCGGGGTGGTGATCGGCCAGCCCCTGCCCTTGCCGGGCTGGCTCGCCCGGCGCGAGATCAACGGCCGCGCCCGGGCCTTGCTGGAACGCATGCTCGGCCGCGTCGTGAAGCTGATCGCCCTGTGGGGGCGGCCGCGCCTGCTGGCACTGAGCGATCGGCCGGCCCGCGTGCTGAACGGGGTGATGCTGTCCGCCGCCGGCCTGTCGATGATGGTTCCGGTGCCGATCATCAGCTTCGACAATGTGCTGCCGGCGCTGGCCATCGTGCTGATGTCCTGGGGGCTGCGCCTGCGCGACGGCCTGATGTTGCTCGGCGGCTACCTGGTCACGCTGACCGCGGTGGCCTCGGTGATGCTGCTGTGGTGGGGCGGGGCGTCTGCCGCAGCCGGGCTGTTG
The DNA here is from genome assembly GCA_029286945.1 of Thauera sp. Taxonomy (GTDB): domain Bacteria; phylum Pseudomonadota; class Gammaproteobacteria; order Burkholderiales; family Rhodocyclaceae; genus Thauera. Next base: position 10,534 of record JAREIX010000120.1, read on the forward strand.
TCGCTGATCGGGCTGGCGCCCGCGCAGTGAGCGTGTTCGGGCCGGGCGCGGGCGGTCGCCAAGGCGCCCAGTCTCAAGCCGCGATGTCGCGTTCGAACCACTCCGTCAGCAGCCGAGTCTCGCCCAGCGCGCCGAGCGCCTGGTCGACCGCATCGTGGTTGCCCCACACCACGTCGTCCAGCTCGCCGCTCGCGACGCGCGCCTCGATGTCGCCGCAGTACAGGCCGAGCGCGCGCTGCACGTAGAAGCCATAGGTCCGGCAGGCGACCGGGCGCTGGGCATAGACCTGGCAGGCGCCTTCCAGCTCGTCCAGCATCGGGCACACGAGGGGACGTGAGGGCGTATGCGCCAGTTCGGCGACCTTGCCCCGGATCGCCGCCAGACGTTCCGCCGGCAGCAGCATCAGGCCCGCCTTCAGCAGCGCCCACTCCGCCGCGCTCAGCCGCGGGACGTCGGCCAGTTGCCGGCAGCAGCTGGCGCAGCCGCGGGCGCATTGCCAGTCGGGGTGGGATTCGCGGATTGCGCCGACGCGCGCGTCGATGTCGGCGTGCAGGCGGCGGAGCAGGGCGGACGTGGGGTCGGGCATCTTCGGGTGGGGTGTGTTCAGGGGGCAGGCTGCAGCGGGCGTGGAGCGGCGCGCGCGGGCAGGCCGGCCGCGCGCGCCGGATCCTAACGGGCGGTATGGCGATCGCGAGACCGCGGGAGAATACCCTCATCCCGGCCGCGCCGGGCAGTGCGCCTTATGCTCGGCCGCTGCGCCGTGGGAGCCTGCATTCCGACGTACTGGACGTTGACGTGTCGGGCGCGGCGCGCTGCGGTGATGCACTTGGTCTGGAAGTGTCGGATTTTCTTACACCTGCAGCTTCGGTGAGGCACGGAATTCATGCCATCGGCCTGGAGCGCCTTTGCCCATGCGGAATGATCTGACGAGGAATGCTTTTTGCATGCCCGCTGCGCGCTGTTGCCGCGAGCCCGCTCAATCCCGCAGCGGGCGTTCCAAGTCTCCCACCTGAGTGAGCCTGCCGATATGAAAATCCCCGCCGGTATCAAAGCCGTTTCCCCGCCTTACCGTGTCGCGCTGCGATCTGCGTTCGCAGCCTTGGCGCTCGGCGCCGCTGCCTTCAGCGCGCACGCCCTCACGCTCAACATCGACGCCAATCAAAGTTCGGTGACCTACACCCCGGGCGGCTCCATCCTGTGCGACCCGGACGGCAACTGCGGCACGCTGGCCGAACCGCAAAGCTTCGCCCTCTCCGGCAGTTTCGACGTGGTCGAGGAGGTGGTGCCGATCACGGTCTGGTTCGACCCGCTGACCACCATTAGCGAAAGGCGGCTGCGCTTCGAGTCGATCACGGTAGATAGCGGCGGTGCAACCGCGCTCGGCTTCGTCTTCCCGAGCTATTTCGCCGTCGTCAATGGCACCGATTTCGCGGGTAGCGAGGACGGCTGCACTTCGCTCGTTTCCACCGGCAGTTGCTCCTCAACAGGGACGTTGGACCGGTTTGAAGGCAGCTTCGATGGCACGTTGCTGTTGATGCGTGGCAGCGATGCCTTCGCGGATTTCTTTTCTTCGAGGACGTTCAGCTTCGAACTCGTTGCGCGCGTGGCGGAAGTGACGAGTGTCCCCGAACCCGGGACCCTCGCCTGCCTGGCGCTGGGCGCGCTGGGGCTCGGCGCGATGCCAAGGAAGAAACACCGTCCAGCCTGAGCGTCGAACGTGGGGCCGCCGATCACGGCGGCCTGCGGACAATTCCGTCGGGTTTGGGCGCCCGCCGCATGAACATCACATGAACACCCCCTTCAGCACGCATTCAGCCCCGGTGGCACAGCATGGCCTCACGGTCGAAGCAAGGCCGCCAACCAGACTGAAGGAGAAGCCATCATGCGTGCCACCACCCTCATCGCGACCCTGGCCCTGACCGGCGGCATCATCGGTGCCGGTGCCATGTTCGTCCCCGCGTTCGCGCAGAACGCCGCCACCGCCACGACCACCACGACCACCCAGGCCAACTGGATGACGATGGAGCAGGTGCAGACCAAGCTCGAATCTGCCGGCTACCGCGACTTCGACAAGATCGAGCGCGACAGCAAGAAGTACGAGGTCAAGGCGACCGATGCCCAGGGCCGCCGCGTCGAACTCGATGTCGATCCGGTGACCGGCGACATCCTCAAGACCGAAGTCAAGCGCAGCAAGTAAGCAGGGGAGCCGGGGGGCGCATCGCGCGCCTCCCAGCCGTCCGGCCCGGCAAGAGGAGCGTGCATCATGGATCCGCGTCCCACCGATTTCTTCCTCGACCTGCCCGTCGCGGAGGGAACATTTCGATTTCCGCTTCGTTTCAGTGTTCAGGACGGCGTGGCCGCCCACTTCCACCTGACGACGAAAGGACACCCTCGCTATGAACATCCACTCTGCCGCCCGAATGCTTACGGTCAGCGCCTTCGCACTCCTCGGCGCCGTGTCGGCGATCGCCCCGGCCACGGCCGCGGACAGCCACCGGCACGATGCCCACGCGGCCGTCCTCAAGCTCGATGAGGGCGCGCGCTGGCAGACGGACGCCGCGCTGCGCACCGGCATGGAGTCGATTCGCGGCGCGGTGGCGCACGCGCTACCCGAGGTGCATGGCGGTCGTTTCAGCGCCGCCCAGTACCAGGCCTTGGGCGACAGCGTCGAGCAGCAGGTCGGCTACATCGTGCAGAACTGCAAGCTCGAACCGGCGGCCGACGAGGTGCTGCACGCGGTCATCGCCGAGATCGGCAAGGGCGTCGAGGTGATCGCCGGCCGTGCGGGCGGGGCCGAGCGCGAGCAGGGCGTCGTGCACCTCGTCGGCGCGCTCGACGCCTACGCCAGCCACTTCGACCATCCCGGCTGGAAGGCGCTGGAGACCGGGCACTGAGTGGGCACCGAGCTCGTCTGATCGGCATGCGCCCGTCGCAGCCCTCAACGCCGACCCTAACGCGCGCGCATGACTGACGCGCGCGACCTCGACGCCCGCGCGCGCGCCGACGCGTACGACCTCGTCCGCGCCCGCGCGGGTGACACGGCCGCCTTCGCGGCCCTGGTGCGCCGTCACCAGGACCGCGTGTTCGGCTTCATCCTGCGCATGCTCGACGCCCGCGACGAGGCGATGGAGCTGACCCAGGACGTCTTCCTCAAGGCCTGGCAGGCCTTGCCGGGCTGGCGTGCCGAGGCGCGCTTTTCCACCTGGCTGCTGCAGATCGCGCGCAACGCCGCCCTCGACCAGTTGCGGCGCCGGCGGGTGGTCCAGTTCGCGCCGCTCGACGACGGCCTGGACGTGGCCGACGGCTCGCCGGGGCCGGAAGAGCGCTATGCCAGCCGCCAGCGCCAGGCCCGGCTCGAGTACGCCCTGCAGCGGATCGCCGCCGAGCACCGCGAGATCCTGCTGCTGCGCGAGGTAGAGGATCTGTCCTACGGCGAGCTCGCCGCCGTGCTCGGCGTCGCCGAAGGCACGGTGAAATCCCGCCTGGCGCGCGCCCGCGGCGCGCTGCTCGAGCATTTCCGCCCCTCTGCCGGAGTCCGCGATGACTAGCACCTGCCCACCCGCAGACGCCTTGTCGGCCCTGGTCGACGACGCGCTGCCGCCCGCTGTCCGCGACGCGCTGCTTGCCCACAGCGCCGCCTGTCCGCTCTGCGCGGCGCGGCTCGCAGAACTGCGGGCGCTCCACGACGCTTTCCAGGATCTCCCCGCTACGCCGCTCGGCTTCGACCTCGGTGCGCGCGTGATCGCACGGCTGCAGGCCGATGCGCCCGCCGCGGCGCCGCGCTGTCTGCCGCCGCGGCCGCACTGGCTCGCGTCGATCAAGCGCTTCTTCACTGATGTGCCGGCCTGGCGTGCCGCCCTCGTCCCGCTCGCCGGCACCACGGCGGCGCTCGCGTTCGGCGTGGTGCTGGGCGGCATGCTGCTGATCGAGGATGAAGCCATGCCGTCCGCCGCGCCCAGCGCGACCCTCGTCGCCATGAGCCTGTTCGACGCCGTGCCCCCCGGCAACCTCTGCCCGCGCGCCGACGCCTGCGCGCCGAAAGGAAGTCCCCGATGAAACCCGCAAGCCTTCGCCTCGCCCTGCTGCTGTCGGTCGCGCTCAACCTGGGCGTGATCGCCACCGTCGCCCTCGACCGCCTGCGCCTTTCCGCCACTCCGCCGAAGCCGCCGCTGCACCAGATCCTGGGGCTCAACGCAGACCAGCGCGTGCGCTGGGAGGCGGCCGAGCGCCCCTTCCTGGCGCAGTTCGATGCCGCCACGGCGCAGCTCGAAGCGCACCGCGCCGCGCTGATCGACGCGCTCTTCGCCGACACCCTCGACAGCGCGCGCATCGAGTCCGCGCGCGCGGCCATTGCCGAGCTGCAGCAGACCCAGCAGCGCCTGATCATCGAGCAGCTGATCACCGAGCGCGCCATCCTCGATGCGGCCCAGCGCGCACAGCTGGCGACGCTGCTGCGCGACCAGCCGGGTACGCGCAGCACGGTCGAAGACCTGCACGGACGGTAGGTGCGCTCAGCGCATCTCGAAGGCCTCGTGACGGATGCGGATGCCCCCCAGCCCCGCCGCCGCCAGTTCGCGCCGGAGGGCGCCCAGCAATCCGTGCGGCCCGCAGAAGCAGACCGCCGGCCGCGCGCTGCCCGGCGCATGGGCGGCCAGCCGGCGGGCGTCGAGTCGTTCGCCCTGGGCGCTGCTCAGCACGTGCAGGCGAACGCCCGGCAGCGTGCGCGTGAGCGCCTCGAGGCGGCCGACGAAGGGATCGTCGTCGCGGCTGCGCACGCAGTAATACAGATCGGCGTCCGGCGCCTGCGCGGGCGTGTCCTGCAGCGCCTCGAGCCAGGCCAGGAAGGGCGTGACGCCGATGCCGCCGGCGACCCAGATCTGCGGCCGGCCGCTGTCGTCCGGCGCCAGGTCGAAGCGGCCGTAGGGCCCCTCCGCTGTCATCCGCGCGCCGGCGTGCAGCCGCTGTGCGAGCCCGCGCGTGTAGTCGCCGAGCGCCTTGATCTCGAACGTGACCCGGCGGTCGCCGCGGTCGGCGCTGGCAAGGGTGAAGGGATGGTCCCCTTCCACGCGGTCGAAGGCGACGAAGGCGAACTGGCCGGCGCGATGGCCCGGCCACGGCGCATCGAGCCGGCAGCGCACCCGGGTGAGGCCGGGCGCCGGTTCCTCGACCGATTCGATCACGCCCGCGCTGCGCCGGCTGCGTCCGATCCAGCCGGCCAGCGCATGCACACTCGCCGCGCTGCCGCAGGCGATCAGCAGCCCGAGCAGCATGCCCACCGGCTGCGTCCAGTAGCCGATGGGCGCCAGGAAGGCGGCGTGGAAGGCCAGCATCAGGTACAGCACCGGCATGATCTTGTGCAGATGGCGCCAGAGCCGGAACGGAAAGCGCTTCCACAGCGTCAGCACCAGCATCGCCAGCAGCGCATAGACCGCGAGCTCGCCGAAGTCCTCGCCGAGGTCGCGCATCGCCTCGAAGAGGTTGCTGCCATGCGCCTTGGGCAGCCGGCCATCGCGCCCGAAGAAGGTCTTGATGAGCCCGTCCGACAGCTCGACCCGCCAGTGCAGCGCGGCCAGGCCGATCGCCAGGATGCCGGCCCACTTGTGCACCCGGTAGATGCGATCCATGCCGCCGAACACGCCCTCCAGCCGGGCCGGCCGCGTCGCCAGCACCATCGCCAGCGACATCAGCGCGAAGGCCCACAGCCCGGTCAGCGTCAGCGCATGCTCGCGCACCGCCCAGGCGCTCGGCGGCGCGCCGCCCGCACCGTCGAGCGGCAGCGCCCAGCCCCAGGCCAGCGCGACCAGCGCGACCAGGGCGAGGTAAGCGAGCAAAAAGCGCTTCATGCCGGCCCCCGCGCTCAGTCGTCTTCGAAATAGCCCTTGTCGGCGTCGACGTGGCAGGCCGGGCAATTGGCCTTGCTGCCCACGTCCTTGGCGCGCCACTCGGCCTCGCTCACCTCGTCGTGCTCATGCACCCATTTGGGTAGCTCGGTGATGCGCTGCGGCGCGGCGCCGCGCGGCAGGCCGCGCAGGATGTCGCGGCGGTAGCCGCCGGCATCGCCGGCATTGGCCACCAGGTAGCGGGTGATGGCGGTGGTGGTGTCGGCGTCGAGGCTGGCGTCGTCGCCGAAGTGGTCCTGCAGCTCGGCCATCATCCGCTTCCAGGACGCCGCGGGCAGCATCGAGGGCGGGAAGGCGAGGTGGCAGCTGCCGCATTCGCTGAGCGTCGCCGGGTCGGTCACCGGCGCAAAATACTCGTCGTCGCCGGCCTGGGCGCGGGTGAATACCAGGCCTGCGGCAGAGACCGCGAGCACGGCCATGATGAGCGGGCGGAAGGGGATGTTCATCGCGTTCTCCTGGAGTCGTGTCGGCCTGCGGTCACTGCTGCGCCATGTAGGCCAGCCAGTCGCCCTTCTCGAGCGGCGTGCATTCGCGCCCGAGCACCTCGCTGCAGTTGCGCTTGAACCACTTCTCGACCTTGGCGGGGTCGGCATAGCGCGCCGGGGCGACCGAGGCCGCCATCGGCTCGATCAGCTTGCCGGTTCGGGTCTTGCCGGCCTGGCGGGCGTCTTCGCCGTGGCAGCTGGTGCAGGCAGGGGTGTCGGGCTTGCCGCCGGCAAAGCGCG
>JAREIX010000121.1 GCA_029286945.1 Thauera sp.
CGCCAGCAAGATCTTTTCCGGCGCCAGCACCGCCTTCGGCGCCGAGCCCAACCGCCAGGCGAGCGCGGTGGACATCGCGCTCCCCGGCGTGCTGCCGGTACTCAACCGCGGCGCGGTCGAGCGCGCGATCCGCTTCGGGCTGGCGATCGGCGCCCACGTCGCCGACAAGAGCGTGTTCGCGCGCAAGAACTACTTCTACCCCGACCTCCCCAAGGGCTACCAGATCAGCCAGATGGACCTGCCGGTGGTGGTCGGCGGCGCGATCACGATCCGCGTCGGCGAGGGTGAGCAGGCCTACGAGAAGACCGTGCGCCTGACCCGCGCCCACCTCGAGGAGGACGCCGGCAAGAGCCTGCACGAGGACTTCCACGGCATGACCGGCATCGACCTCAACCGCGCCGGCACGCCGCTGCTCGAGATCGTGTCCGAGCCCGACATGCGCTCGTCGGCCGAAGCCGTCGCCTACGCGCGCGCGCTGCACGCGCTGGTGCGCTGGATCGACATCTGCGACGGCAACATGCAGGAAGGCTCCTTCCGCTGCGACGCCAATGTCTCGGTGAGGAAGAAGGGCGCGGCCGAGTTCGGCACCCGGCGCGAGATCAAGAACCTGAACTCCTTCCGATTCCTGCAGCAGGCGATCGATTTTGAGGTGCAGTGGCAGATCGACACCCTGGAAGACGGCGGCCGCATCCAGCAGGCCACTGTGCTGTTCGACCCCGACACGGGCGAGACGCGCATGATGCGCTCGAAGGAAGACGCCCACGACTACCGCTACTTCCCCGACCCCGACCTGCTGCCGCTGATGATCGCGCCCGAGTGGAAGGCGCGCGTGCAGGCGGCGATGCCCGAGCTGCCGGGGGCGATGAAGGCGCGCTTCATGGACGCGTGGGGCCTGTCGGCCTACGACGCCACCACGCTCACCGCCTCGAAGGAGGTCGCCGACTTCTACCAGGCCACGGTGTCGGCGGCCGGCGCCGCGCTCGCCAAGCCGTGTGCCAACTGGGTCATGGGCGAGCTCAGCGCACGGTTGAATCGGGACGAGCTGAGCATTACTGACTCACCCGTTGGTCCCGAAAAGCTGGCCGCGCTGGTTGCTCGAATCGCTGACGGAACGATCTCGAACAATGCTGCGAAACAAATACTTGAACACCTTTGGACTCCAACGGCGGCTCCCATAATCGTTGGCGATTCGCTTCAGGAAGTGACCAGCGGCGCGATAGCCCTGCAAATTATCGATTCCATCATCGACAAGCAGGGCCTCAGGCAGGTCACCGACACGGGGGCGATCGAGGCCATGATCGACGAGGTGCTCGCCGCCAACCAGAAGTCGGTCGATGAGTTCCGCGCCGGCAAGGAGAAGGCCTTCAACGCACTGGTCGGCCAGGTCATGAAGGCCAGCAAGGGCAAGGCCAGCCCGGCCCAGGTCAACGCGCTGCTGAAAAGGAAGCTCGGCGCCTGAGCGGGGCGGCGGCCGCGAACGGAGGGTTCCTCGATGTGTCAGCTGCTGGGCATGAACTGCAACGTGCCGACCGACATCTGCTTCTCCTTCACCGGCTTTCGCGCCCGCGGCGGCCGCACCGACCACCATCGCGACGGCTGGGGCATCGCCTTCTTCGAGGGCCGGGGCGTGCGCGTCTTCCTCGACCCCGCGCCGAGCGCGCATTCGCCGGTCGCAGAGCTGGTCAAGCACTACCCGATCCGCTCGCTCAACGTCATCGCCCATATCCGCAAGGCGACCCAGGGCGAGGTCCGGCTCGAGAACACCCACCCCTTCCAGCGCGAGCTGTGGGGGCGCTACTGGATCTTCGCGCACAACGGCAACCTCAGCGGTTTCGCCCCGCCGCTGTCGGGCCGCTTCCTGCCGGTCGGCAGCACCGACTCCGAACGCGCCTTCTGCCACATCCTCGACACCCTGGCCGCGCGCTTCCCGCAGGGCCGGCCGGACGCCACCGCGCTCCATGCCGCGCTGCGCGCGCTGGCGTGCGAGATCGGCAGCCTGGGCGAGTTCAACTTCCTGCTCTCGGACGGCGACTGGCTGTTCGCGCACTGCTCCTCGCGCCTGACCTACATCATCCGCCAGGCGCCATTCCCGGTCGCCCACCTGGCCGACGAGGACCTCGCGCTCGACTTCAACCGCGTCACCCAGCCCGACGACCGCGTCGCCGTGATCGCCACCACCGCGCTGACCGACAACGAGGACTGGATCGCGATCCCGCCGGGCAACCTGCTCGCCTTCAACGCGGGCATGTCGGTGCCCCTCGGCGAGACGCGCACGGTCGCGCAGGATTTTCCGCGCGCGGCGGCGAGCGCTTGAGCCCGAGTGCGTAAGAGTTCCTCGCCCCGCCCCGCGCGAAGGGGCTAGATTGGGCTCCCGCCCCGAGGCTTGCCGAAGATCGAGACCGACCATGGATTGTCCGCTGTGCGCGCTGCCCCCCGAACACGTCATCTGGGAAGACGACCGCTGCCGCGTCATCCGCGTCGAGGATGCCGCGCATCCGGGCTTCTGCCGCGTGGTGTGGGGCGAACACATCGCCGAGATGACCGACCTGTCGCGCGCCGACCGCACGCATCTGTTCGAGGTCGTGATGGCGACCGAGGCGGCGCTGCGTGCGCTGCTGCATCCGGCCAAGATCAACCTCGCCAGCTTCGGCAACATGGTGCCGCACCTGCATTGGCACGTGATCCCGCGCTACCACGACGACCGTCATTTTCCCGAGCCGGTGTGGGGCGCCGCGCAACGCGAGGGCCGCGCGCATCCCGCGCCCGACCCGGTGGCGCTTGCGCGCGCGATCGACAACGCGCTCAATCCCGGCGGGCCGGACTGAGCATCGAGCCGCCATGGATTACGCCCAACCGGCAGCCTGCCTCGATCAGCTGCAGAGACTGCATCCGATCGACTTCCGCAGCACGCACGAGACGCTCGCGCGCATCGTGCACGGGCTGCTCGCCGCGCGCCCGGCGCCCAACCAGCACCTCGAGGTGCTCGAGGCCGCGCGCGACACGCTGAACTTCGCGCAGGGCGAGATGGCACGCGCCTACACCGCCCGCCCGCTGCCGCCGGGCCGCGACGGCGAGAACATGCTCGAGCGCGTGGTGGGCCTGTGGCAGGCGATGGCGCAGTCCTATGCCGCGATCGCCGAGGCGGACGCGCACGTGGGCACGCTCGAGGACCAGCGCGCGCTGCTCGCCCAGCGCCGCGTGTCCTACGCCGGCCTGGCGCTGATCGAACATTTCCGCGCCCACCGCGAACTGCCCGCCGGACTGTGGCGCGCGGTGCACGCGAGCTACGCGGACGCGGTGCGCGACGGCCTCGCCGGCGTGCGCGTGGCCGACGCCCTCAACGAGGTCTGGCGCGCGCAGAGCCCGCGCGAGGCCTATGTCGCCGTGCTGCTGGTGGAGCTTGCCAACCCCTACGGCCGCAGCGAGCGCGAGCTCAACTGGGTGATCCGCTGGGCGCAGCGCTTCGCGCCCTATTGCGCGCTCGACACCCAGCTCGAGACGCAGAAGCCGAGCGCCTACGGCGTGGACGTCGGCGGCGACGCCGGCCTGCGCCCGCTCGGCCTGCTGGCGCGCACGCCGACGCTGCTGCGCTTCGACGGCAGCAACCTGGCGGTCCAGATCCAGGCCGTGCTGGCGCAGTTCAAGCGCGGCGTGAAGCCGGCCTCGCTCGGTCTCGGCGACGACTGCCCGACCAGCGTCAGCGCGCGCCTGCTGCTCTCGCTCTATCGGCCCTGGGGGCTGGCCGCGTCCGGCCGGCGCTTCCCGCGGCGGGCGAAGACCGGCGAGGTCGAGCTCACCGGCGACTGGCTGGCGATCGGCTTCGCGCTCAATGGCGAACTCTTCCAGCAACCGCGCACGGCCACGGCCCGCCGCACGCTGAGCGAGGACGTCCCGCTGCTCACCTTCGGCGAGCGCGCAGCGCGCATCAGCGATCCCGCAGCCGGCGCGGGCGGCCATCAGCTGGCGTTCGAATCCGAGAAATGGACGGTGCTCGACCAGTCCGTCGGCGGCTTCCGGCTGCAGCACGCGGGCGAAGGCGTGCGCCTCGAGCATCACCAGCTGGTGGGCATCCGCCCGCTCGACGCCGATCAGCTGCTGATCGCGGACCTGAGCTGGCTGATGTACCGCGCAGAAGGCACGCTCGAGATCGGCATCAACGTGCTGGCCGGCGTTCCGCGTGCGGTCTCGGTGCGCCACAAGGTCGCGCCCGGTCGGCGCGAGCCCTTCCAGCAGGCCTTCCTGCTGCCGCCGTCGCCGGCGCTGAAGTCGCCCGGCTCGCTGGTGCTGCCGCCGATGTGGTTCCGCGCCGACAGCATCCTCGAGCTGCGCGAGGGGGAAACCTCGCGCCACGTATGTCTGCGCAAGCTGCTGCTGCGCGGCACCAACTTCGATCAGTGCAGCTTCGACCCGGCCGAGGACCTCAGCCCCGCCTGACGCGCGCGGGCGGGAAGCGCACGGCGAAACGGCTGCCCTTGCCGAGCTCGCTGTCGATGACCAGCTCGCCCTGGTGGCGGGTGACGATGTGCTTGACGATCGCCAGCCCCAGGCCGGTGCCGCCGGTCTCGCGCGAGCGTCCGCGGTCCACGCGATAGAAGCGCTCGGTCAGGCGCGGAATGTGCGCCGCGTCGACTCCGATGCCGTCGTCGCGCACCCAGTATTCGCCGCCCTCGTCGCCGGTGCGCCAGCCGATCTCGATATGGCCGCCCGCCGGGGTATAGCGCACCGCGTTGCTGGCCAGGTTGGAAAACGCGCTCTGCAGCTCCTTGCGGCTGCCGAGCAGGGCGCCGCCGCCCTCGAGCACGAGCCGCAGCTCGTGACGACCCGCGGACAGCAGCTCGGTCTCGCGCACCACCTCCGCCACCAGCGCCCCGGCGTCCACCTCCTCCTCGACCTGCGCCGGGGCACCGGTCTCGAGCGCCGACAGGGTCAGCAGCTCCTCGATCAGCCGCTGCATGCGGTTCGACTGCTCGCTCGCCAGCGTCAGGTAGTGGATGACGTCCGCGCGCGAGAAGTCGTCGATGCCGTCGATCAGGGTCTCGAGAAAGCCGCCGACCACGGTGAGCGGGGTGCGCAGTTCGTGCGAGACGTTGGCAACGAAATCGCGCCGCATGTTCTCCAGGCGCTCGAGCTGGGAGATGTCGCGGGACAGCACCATGCGCCGGCTGCCGGCGAAGGCGATCACCTGCACCTGCAGCGTGCGGTCGCGCCGGCGCAGCGAGCGCATCACCAGCGGTTCGGCATAGTCGCGCCCGGCCAGGTAGGCCACGAACTCGGGCTGGCGGATCAGGTTCGGCAGGGCGGTGCGCACGTCACGGCGGCGGTCGAGATCGAAATGCTGCTCGGCCATCGGGTTCATCCACTCGATGACGTCGTCCTCGCCGAGGTAGATCACGCCATCGGGCATCGCCATCGCCGCCTGCTGGAAGCGGCGGAGCTCGGCCGACAGGCGCTCCTTGAGCTCGCACTCGCGCTGGAAGCGGTCGCCGATCTCGGCGAACACGCTGCCCCAGAGCCCCTCGCCCTGGGGCGCGGGAGTGCCCACCGGCTGCCGCGCCCAGGCCACCAGCAGGAGCAGATTGCGCCCGAGCAGGATGGTGGCGCCGATGAAGCCGAGCGCAATCAGGCCGAGCGCGGCGTCGCTGCCGCGGTAGACCCCCGCGAGCACGGCGAGGCCGGCCACGAACAGCAGCGGCGCGGCGACGCCGAGCGTGAGATAGGACAGCGGGCGGGTGATCACACGGGATCCGCGGCGGGCGGGCGGGCGGGCGGCCGCTCAGGAGGCGACCGCGGCCTGCTGGGCCTGCACCGAGAAGCGGTAGCCGCTGCCGCGCACGGTCTGGATCAGCGCGTCGTGGCGCGAGGGCTCGAGCGCGCAGCGCAGGCGGCGGATGTGCACATCGACCGTGCGCTCCTCGACGAAGACGTGGTCGCCCCACACCTGGTCGAGCAGCTGCGCACGCGAATGCACGCGCTCGGGGTGGGTCATCAGGAAGTGCAGCAGGCGGAACTCGGTCGGGCCGAGCGCCAGCGCCCGCTCGCCCGCCGTCACCCGGTGCGTGGCCGGATCGAGGCGCAGCCCGCCCAGCTCGACCGCGTCCTCGGTGGCCTGTGGCGCGCGCCGGCGCAGCACCGCCTTGATCCGCGCCACCAGCTCGCGCGGGCTGAAGGGCTTGGTCACGTAGTCGTCGGCGCCGATCTCGAGTCCGGTCACCTTGTCCTGCTCCTCGCCGCGCGCGGTGAGCATGATGATCGGGATATTGCGGGTGCGCTCCTCGGCACGCAGGCGGCGGGCGAACTCGATGCCCGAGGCGCCGGGCAGCATCCAGTCGAGCAGCACGAGGTCGGGCAGCGCCTCGCGCACGATGCGCTGGGCGGACTCCGCATCCGAGGCACGGACGACGTGATGCCCGGCGCGCGCGAGGTTGGCGGCGATCAGCTCCTGAATCGCCGGTTCGTCTTCCACAAGCAGGATGTTCGCTGGCATGCCTGGACTCCGTTTTTGCATTGGCCCGAGTGTATTGCAGCTCCTTGAAGCTTTGATGACACGTCATCGAAGCGCAATGCGCCGCCGCCGGGCGGAAACGCCGCCGCGGCGATTCGGGTATGATTGTGGCCCTTCCAGCGGGACTGATGTGATGGCCGGACTCGACGCAAACACCCCGATCCCCACCGAAATCACCTTGCACCGCGGCTCGCGGCGGCTCGAGCTCGCCTTCGACGACGGCAGCCGCTTCGAGTTGCCGTTCGAGTTCCTGCGCGTCTATTCGCCCTCCGCCGAGGTGCGCGGCCACGGCCCCGGCCAGGAGACGCTGCAGCAGGGCAAGCGCGACGTCGACATCGTGGATGTGGCGCCGGTCGGCAACTACGCGATCAAGCCCACCTTCTCCGACGGCCACGACAGCGGCCTGTACTCCTGGGACTACCTCTACGCCCTCGGCCGTGACCAGCAGACGCTGTGGAACGCCTACCTCGAGGCGCTCGAGCGCGCAGGCGGCACCCGCGACCCCGCCAAGGTCCCGCCCCCGGCACCGAAGGGCGGCTGCGGTCATCACCACTGAGCAGATCATGAGCGACAAGACGACCCACTTCGGCTTCCAGACGGTTGACGAGGAAATCAAGCAGAAGAAGGTGGCCGAGGTCTTCTCCTCGGTCGCACAGAAGTACGACGTCATGAACGACCTGATGTCGTTCGGCCTGCACCGGCTGTGGAAGCACTTCACCATCCAGATTTCCGGCGTGCGCGAGGGCGACCGCGTGCTCGACGTCGCCGGCGGCACCGCCGACCTCTCGCTGGCGTTCGCGCGCCGGGTCGGCCGCGGCGGCCAGGTGTGGCTCACCGACATCAACCACGCCATGCTCTCGCGCGGCCGCGACCGCATGGTCGACCACGGCTTCGCGATGCCGGTGGCGCAGTGCAACGCCGAGAAGCTGCCCTTCCCCGACGACTGGTTCGACTGCGTCACCGTCGCCTTCGGCCTGCGCAACATGACGCACAAGGACGTCGCGCTTGCCGAGATGCGCCGCGTGCTGCGTCCGGGCGGACGGCTGCTGGTACTGGAGTTTTCCCGCGTGTGGAAGCCGCTGTCGCCGATCTACGATCTGTACTCCTTCAAGCTGCTGCCGTGGATGGGGCAGAAAGTCGCCGACGACGCCGACAGCTACCGCTATCTGGCCGAATCGATCCGCATGCATCCGGGCCAGGATGAATTGAAGGCGATGATGGAACAAGCCGGACTCGGCCGTGTCGACTACTTCAACCTGAGTGCGGGCGTGGTTGCGCTGCACCGGGGCTACAAGATCTGAACCTGGAGACCTCAACGCAATGAAAAGCTTCTTCCTTTCCCTGATCGTCGCCGTGATGTCGCTCGGCTTCGCTGCCACCGAGGCCGAGGCCAAGCGCCTGGGCAGCGGCAGCAGCTTCGGCATGCAGCGCCAGGCCACCCCGCCCGCCCAGCCACGTCAGCCGGCCGCCACGCAACAACAGGCGCCGACCGCCGGCGCAGCCACCGCAGCCGCGCAGCCCAAGCGTTCGTGGATGGGGCCGATCGCCGGCCTCGCCGCCGGCCTCGGACTCGCCGCGCTGTTCTCGCATCTGGGGCTGGGCGAGGGCTTCGCCAACTTCGTGATGATCCTGCTGCTGGCCGCGGCCGCGTTCTTCATCTTCCGCCTGATCTTCCGTCGCGGCGCCAGTGCCCCGGCGCAGGGCAATCGCGGCCTGCAGTACGCCGGCGCCCCGGCCGGCAGCGCACAGGCGCCCACCCAGGCCTTCGAAGCCAGCCAGTCCCTCGGCAGCACCGCGGCCGCTCCGGCCAGCGGTGTCGACAAGGCGATCGCCTCCGGCTTCGATGCCGAAGGCTTCGCCCGCCAGGCCAAGCTGAACTTCATCCGCCTGCAGGCCGCCAACGACGCCGGCAACCTCGACGACCTGCGTGAATTCACCACGCCGGAAGTGTTCGCCGAGATCTGCATGCAACTCAACGAGCGCCGCGGTGCCGAACAGCGCACGGACGTGGTCGAGCTCAACGCCGACGTCATCGATGTGGCGGAGGAGGACGCCCGCTACGTCGTCAGCGTGCGCTTCACCGGCCTGCTGCGTGAAGAGGCGGAAGCCGCGCCGGCGCCCTTCGACGAGATCTGGCACCTGACCAAGCCCCGCAGCGGCAGCGGCGGCTGGCTGATCGCCGGCATCCAGCAAGCCGCTTAAGCAAGCGGCCGCACGGCACGCGGGCCTGCCTGCACCTCCAGACCACGGAGGGCGCAGCAGGCCCGCGGCACGTTCTCCCCCAGGAAACCCGCACCGGAAACTCCGCCATGCTGTCGAGCCTTTTCCTGTCCGCCACCAATCACCTGCTGGCGCAAGCCGGGTGGGCGCGCCAGCGCCTGCAACCTCATGCCGGACGCACGGCGCGGCTCGAGATGGCGCCGGTGGTCACGATCGACTTCTCGATCGCGGCCGATGGCCACCTGGCCGAGTGGAGCGGCGAAGACGCGCCCGAGGTGCTGCTCCGGCTCGCGGTGGCCGAATTGCCGCAGTTGCTCGCCAGTGGGATGGAATCGGCGATGCGCCACGTGCGCATCGAAGGCAACGCCGAACTGGCCGAGGCGCTTGGCTTCGTCTTCCGCCACCTGCGCTGGGATGCCGAGGAAGACCTTTCGCGCGTGTTCGGCGACATCGCCGCCCATCGCCTGGTCGATGGTGGGCGGCGCATCGCGGACGAGGGCCGGCGCGCGGTGGCACGGGCCACCGGCAACGTCGCCGAGTACCTGACCGAGGAATCCCCGCTGCTGGTGTCGCGCAGGCAGTTGCCGGCATTCGCCACCGAGGTGGTCGCGCTCAGGGACGCGGTGGCACGACTGGACAAGCGGGTGGCGCGGGTGGCGCGGGCGCGCTGACCTGACTTTGACACCACCAAGTAACACGTCCCGCCGCAAGGCGCGCAGCACAAGGCGTCCGGCGAGGCACCGGAAACGGCCGTGTATCTATGCGG
>JAREIX010000122.1 GCA_029286945.1 Thauera sp.
CCCCCGACCGGCGGCTGCGGCATCGGCATCGACCGCCTGGTGATGCTGCTCACCGACGCGCCGGCGATCCGCGACGTGATCCTGTTCCCGCAGATGCGCGCGGAATAAGCACGCGCACCGCAGCGGCCAATGGACGATCCCCGCCGGGTGCTAACCCGGCGGGGATTTTTCTTTTTCGGACCGGGCGCCTCAGCCGCCCATCCCGATCGCGTCCATGAACAGCGTGAACAGCCAGGCCGCCGCGCCGAGCGCAAGGACGCCGCCCGCCCAGATCGCCACGAACCAGGCGAGCCGGCGCCAGGCCGACGGCGGCTCGACCTTGGGCTGCTCGCGTGCCATCAGTGGTACCCGTCCCCAGGGCGGACCTTGCCGCGGAACACGTAGTACGACCAGGCGGTGTACATCAGGATGAAGGGCACGATGAAGAGCGCCCCCACCAACGCAAAGCCCTGGCTCTGCGGCGGCGCGGCGGCCTCCCAGATCGTGATCTCGGGCGGGATGATCATCGGCCACACGCTGATCGCCAGCCCGGTGTAGCCGAGGAAGACCAGCCCCAGCACGTAGAGGAAGGGCGCCGCGTGCGGCGCTCCGCGCAGCGCGCGCAGCAACTGCACGGCGCAGAACACCACCAGCAGCGGCACCGGCGCGAACCACAGCATGTGGGGCCACGCGAACCAGCGCGCGGCGATGCCGGGGTGGGCGAGCGGCGTCCAGATGCTGACCGCGACGATGAAGGCCAGCAGGGCCCACAGCAGCGGTCCGGTGAGCCGGATCATCGCCGCCTGCAGCGCGCCCTCGGTCTTCAGGATCAGCCAGGTGCTGCCGAGGGCGGCATAGGTCACGACCACGCCCAGCCCGGCAAACAGCGGGAACGGCGCGAACCAGTCGAAGGCGCCGCCGGCGAAGGCGCGGTCCACCACCGGGATGCCCTCGATGTAGGCGCCGAGCGCGACGCCCTGGAAGAACGCGGCCGCGACCGAACCGACGATGAAGGCCTTGTCCCAGAAGTGGCGCTCGTGCTCATGCGCCTTGAAGCGGAACTCGAAGGCCACGCCGCGCAGGATCAGCCCGAGCAGCATGAAGATCAGCGGCAGATAGAGCGCGCTCAGCACCACCGCATACGCCAGCGGGAAGGCGGCGAGCAGCCCGGCGCCGCCCATCACCAGCCAGGTCTCGTTGCCGTCCCACACCGGGGCGACGGTGTTCATCATGACGTCGCGGTCATGGCGGTCGGGCGCAAAGGGGAAGAGGATCCCGATGCCGAGGTCGAAGCCGTCCATGACGACGTACATCATGACCCCGAAGAAGATGATCAGGATCCAGATCAGCGAGAAGTCGATACCCATGGTCTTCAGCTCCTGTGCGCCGCGGCGCGGAGGTCATCGTCGGTTGCGGCCGAGAGCGGACGCATCTGCTGGCGTTCGTGACCCGGTCCGCCGACCAGGCCGGTATCACCCTCGTGCAGTTCCGGCCCCTTGCGCACCAGGCGCAGCATGTAGGCGATGCCGACGCCGAACACGACGCAATACACGACGATGAACAGCCCGAGCGAGATCGCCAGCGGCAGCGCCTCGTGCCTGGACACCGCGTCGGCCGTGCGCTGCAGGCCATACACCACCCACGGCTGGCGCCCCACCTCGGTGGTGAACCACCCGGCCAGGATCGCGAGCAGGCCGGCCGGCCCCATCCACAAGGTGGCGCGCAGGAAGGCGCGCGAGCGGTAGAGCGCCTCGCCGCGACGTAGCAGCAGGCTCCAGGCGCCGAGCAGGATCATCAGCACGCCGAGGCCGACCATGATGCGGAAGGACCAGAACACCACCGCGACCGGTGGCCTGTCCTCGCGCGGGAACTCCTTCAGGCCGGCAAACTGCCCGTCCCACGAGTGCGTCAGGATCAGGCTGCCGAGGCGGGGAATCTCGATCGCGAAGCGGTTCTCCTCGCGCGCCTCGTCAGGCCAGGCGAAGACCACCAGCGGCACGCCCTCCCCCGGATGGTTCTCCCAGTGCCCCTCCATCGCGGCGATCTTGGCCGGCTGGTGCTTGAGCGTGTTGAGGCCGTGGAAGTCGCCGATCACCGCCTGCATCGGCGCCACCACCACCAGCATCCACATCGCCATCGACAGCATCTTGCGGATCGCCGGGTTGTCGCGGCCGCGCAGCAGCTGCCAGGCCGCCGAAGCCGCCACGAAGAGCGCGGTGGCGAGGAAGGCCGCCACCGTCATGTGCAGCAGCCGGTAGGGGAAGGACGGGTTGAAGATCACCGCCAGCCAGTCCACCGGCACCGCCCGCCCGTCGATGATCTCGAACCCGGCCGGCGTCTGCATCCAGCTGTTGGAGGCCAGGATCCAGGTGGTCGAGATCAGCGTGCCGATCGACACCATCAGGGTGGAGAAGAAATGCAGGCCCGGCCCGACCCGGTTCCAGCCGAACAGCATCACGCCGAGGAAGCCGGCCTCGAGGAAGAAGGCGGTCAGCACCTCATAGGCCAGCAAGGGGCCGGTGACCCCGCCGGCGAAGTCGGAGAAGAAGCTCCAGTTGGTGCCGAACTGGTAGGACATCACCAGCCCGGAGACGACGCCCATGCCGAAATTGAGCGCGAACACCTTCGACCAGAAGTGGTAGAGGTCGCGGTACAGGGTCTGCCGGGTGCGCAGCCACAGGCCCTCGAGCACGACAAGGTAGGCGGCGAGGCCGATGGTGATGGCGGGAAACAGGATGTGAAACGATATGGTGAAGGCGAACTGGGCCCGGGCAAGCTCCAGCGCGGTGAATCCGAACATTTTTCAGCGCTCCGTAATGCACAGGGGGAGGTGCGACCGGGCGAAGCGCGATGGCGTCAGACGCGCCCCCCGCAGCCCCGGTCCGTGGTCTGACCTGCAGACCACGAAAAAGGTGCCGACCATCGTGGAGCGAGTTCCATCTTCCCGACACCTGCATGCCGGGCCGACAACTCGACCCACCCCTGCGCTGCGGTGTTCGCGCGCCCGTCTCGACGCTAACATACGGCCTCCCGCTCCCGGCACCGCCCGTAAGACATGCCCATCGTCCCGTCCCGCCTCGCCTTCGCCGATGACGGCACCCCGTGGTCCGAGCTCTTCGGTGACGTGTACCACTCGGCCAGCGGCGCCGTCGGCCAGGCGCAGCATGTGTTCCTGGCCGGCAATGATCTGCCGCGGCGCTGGCGCGGACGCCAGCGCTTCGTCGTGCTCGAGACCGGCTTCGGCCTCGGCCTGAACTTTCTCGCCACCTGGGCCGCATGGCGTGACGACCCGCAGCGCTGCGCCCGCCTGCACTTCGTGTCCTGCGAACTGCACCCCTTCCACGCCGAGGACCTCGCGCGACTGCACGCCCGCTGGCCCGAGTTCGAAGCGCTGGCGCGCGCGCTGCGCGCGAACTGGCCGGAGCTGACGCCGGGCGTGCACCGCCTGCACCTCGACGACGAGCGGGTGACGCTGACGCTGTACTTCGGCGACGCGCGCGACGGTCTCGCGCAACTCGCGTTGCGCGCCGATGCGCTGTACCTCGATGGCTTCTCGCCGTCACGCAATCCCGAGCTGTGGTCACCGCGCATCTTTCACCTGCTCGCCCGTCTTGCCGCCCCCGCCGCGACGCTCGCCACCTGGTCGGTGGCGGGCGAGGTGCGCGAGGGCTTGCGGCGCGCCGGCTTCGAGGTCGAGAAGGCACCCGGCTTCGGCGGCAAGCGCCAGATGCTGCGCGGCCGGCGTGCCGCGAGCGCCGAAGAGGCGGCGCCGGAGGCCGACAGCGGACGACGCGCCCTCGTCATCGGCGCTGGCATCGCCGGCACCGCGGTCGCCGAGCGGCTGGCCGCACGGGGCTGGCAGGTGCATCTCATCGACGCGGCCGACGGCGTCGGCGAAGGCGCCTCGGGCAACCACGCCGGCGTCCTGCGTCCGCTGCCCAGCCTCGACGACAACCGCATGAGCCGGCTGACCCGCGCCGGTACGCTGTACGGCTGGGCCCACATCGCGCGCCTGGCGGCGAAGGGGCATCCGGTGCGTGCCGAGGCCACCGGCGTGCTGCACCTCGCCCGCGACGACAGGCAGCTCGAGAAGATGCAGGCCGTGGTCGAACGCCTGGCACTGCCCCCGACCCACCTGCGCTTCGTGACCGCCGCCGAGGCCTCGCGCCTGGCCGGCTGGCCGGTGCCGCTCGGCGGCTGGTGGTTCGCCGGCAGCGGCTGGGTCCAGCCGCCCAGCCTGTGCGCGGCGAATCTCGCCGCGGGCGGCGCGGCCATCAGCCGCCATTTCGGCTGCCGCGTCGCCCGCCTCGAACGGCGCGGGGACGACTGGTACGCGCTCGGCGCCGACGGCAGCGCCCTCGTCTCGGCCCCCGTTGCCATCCTCGCCGCCGGAGCGGCCGTGCGCGACTTCGCGCAGGCGCAGGGCTTGCCCGTGGTGAGCGCACGCGGGCAAGTCTCCCTGCTCGCGGCCCAGGACGGCAGCGCCCCGCGCGTGGTCGTCTGCCGGGGTGGCTACGTGAGCCCGGCGATCGACGGGCTGCGCTGCGCCGGCGCCACCTTCTCGGTCGACGATGACGAGCCATCCCTGCGCAACGCAGACCACGCCGAGAACCTCGACAAACTCGAGGCCATGCTGCCGGGCTACGCGAGCGGGCTCGACCCCGCCCGCCTCGGCGGACGCGTCGGCTTCCGGCCGGCCTCGCCCGACCGCCTCCCCCTGGTCGGTGCCGTGCCGCGGGCGGTGCCGATCGACCCTGCCACGCCGCTTCACGCCATCGCGCGCGTTCCCGGGCTCCATGTCATGGCGGGCTTCGGCGCACGTGGGCTGGTGTGGTCGGCGCTGGCGGGCGAGCTGCTCACCAGCCAGCTCGAGGGCGATCCGCTGCCGCTGAGCCGCGACCTGGCCGAGGCGGTCGACCCTGCGCGCTTCGTGCTGCGCCCGCCCTCCACCCGGGGCATCGACGAATGAAACGGTCTCGGGCGAAGGCGAAGCGCAAGGCGAGGACGCTGACGACGCGCGAGGCCAAGGCCCTGCGCATCGCGCTCGACAGCACCGCCTTCCGCCTCGAAGCCACCCAGGACCTGGCCCGCGTCGGCGACTGGGAGCTCGACCGCCACAGTGGCCGCATGCGCTGGTCGCGCCAGCTGTTCCGCCTCTTCGACCGCCCGGAGTCACTCGGCGTACCCGACATCAACGAGGCCCTCGGCTACTTCGGCCCCGCTTCGCTCGAGCGCACGCGCGATGCTTTCTGGCAGGCGATCGACACCGGCAAGCGCTGCGCGCTCGAGCAGGAGGTGATCCTGCCATCCGGCCAGCGCCGCCACCATCTCACTGCGATCGTGCCGGTGAGCGACGACCACGGGCAGGTGTACCGGCTCTACGGCACGGTGCAGGACATCACCGAGCGCCGGCAGCTGGAGGTCGAGCGCCTCGAGCATCTCGCCCGCCTCGAGACCCTGTCGCGCCACCTGGTCGTCATCGAGGAGCGCGAACGCCGCGAACTGGCCAGCGCCCTGCACGATCGCGCCAGCCCCAACCTGGCGGCGCTGCGCATCCTGTTCGCGAACCTCGTCCAGGCCCTGCCGCCGGCGGTCCACGCCGAGGTGCAGCCGATGCTGGACGACGCCGCGGCGCTGCTCGCCGACACCACCGCCGGCATCCGCGAGATCTGCACCAACCTGCGCCCGGCGACGCTCGACTATGGCGGTCTGGGCCCTGCGCTCAACGAGTACGTCACCCAGTTCCGCCAGCGCACCGGGCTCGACGCGACGATCGAGGTCGCCCCCGGCACCGACACCCGCACGCTCGCGCTGGCCTCGAAGACGCTGTGCTTCCGCCTGGTGCAGGAGGCGCTCACCAACTGCGCCAAGCACGCCCACGCCGGCGCGGTGCACATCCGCCTCGAGCGCGAAGGCGATCACATCCGCCTCACCGTGGCCGACGACGGCGTCGGCTTCGACCTGTCCCGGCTCGGCGAGGCCGGCAGCACGCCGGGGCTCGGGCTGATCACGATGCGCGAGCGCGTCGAGCTCGCCGGCGGCCGCTTCCGCCTGCGCACCCGGCCGGGCGACGGCACCGAGATCACGGTGGCGCTGCCCTGCCTGCCCCAGACGACAGCCTCCCAGGAGCCGACGAAATGAGCCTGCGCATCGTCCTCGCCGACGACCATCAGATGTTCCGCCATGCGCTGCGCGCACTGCTGGCACACGAACCCGGGCTCGAGGTGGTCGCCGAGGCGGCCAGCGGCGTGGAGGTGCTGGCGATCGCGGCGGCGCAGCCGGTCGACCTGGTGTGCATGGACATCGCGATGCCGGGCATGAACGGCATCGACGCCACCCGCCGGCTGCTCGCCAGCCACCCCGAGGTGCGCGTGATCGGCCTGTCGGCCTTCGCCGACCGCCAGTTCGTCATCGACCTGCTCGACGCCGGCGCGCGCGGCTACATCACCAAGGCCGAGGCCGGCGAGGAGCTGCTGCGCGCCATCCAGACCGTGCGCGAGGGGCGCACCTACCTCTGCCCCGACGTCGCCGCCACAGTCGCGAGCGCGCTGCTCGACCGCAGCAGCCTCTACGCCGCCGCACCCCGCCTCACCGAGCGCGAGCGCCAGGTCCTGCAGCTGATCGCCGAGGGCCTGACCTCGATGCAGATCGCCGACCGACTGCACATCGCCGCCTCGACCGTGGATGTGCACCGCCGCAACCTGATGCGCAAGCTCGACCTGCACAACGTCGCCGAGCTCACCCGCTACGCCATCACCGAGGGCATCAGCCCGGCCAGCCGGCCGCTCGATGGCCGCCCGGCGGGCTGAGGCGAACCGCCGGGCCGGCCTGCACCAACGCGGCTCTACCGGTTTCCGGGTAGTCCAAACACACCGAACGCGGTATGTCCCCAAGGTAGGCGATGTCCTAACATCGAAGGCTCAGGACATTCCCGCGGCATCAACTCCGGAGACACTGCCATGACCCATCATCCCGCCTACCAGAAGCTTGCACAGACCGCCCACAACAATGCCGAGCAGCTGCAGGCCTGGGCGCTGATCGCGCTCGACGCCTCGGAGAAACTGCTCGCAATCAACTTCGGCGCGGCGCGTTCGCTGTGCGAGGCGGCCTCGACCAGCCCGGCGCCGCTGGCGGGCAGGGATGTCCATGAGACCCTGGCGCAGCAGACCGCCGCGCACAGCCGCAACCTGGAGCAGCTCGGCGACTACCTGCGCCAGGTCAGCGAAGTGTGCGTCGACGTGCAGAGCGAGTTCGTCGAGCTCGGCAGCCGCCAGTTCGAACAGCTGCAGCAGGCGATGAGCGCGCTGCTGCACGAAGCCCGCACGCTGAACCTGGGGAACCCGCTCGAGGCCTTCGTCGAGCCCGAGTCGCGCAGCCGCAGCATCCGCAAGGCCGCCTGACGCCTCGCACCGCCCCTGAATGCGCGAAAGCCCCGGTCCATGCCGGGGCTTTCGCTTTGTGGCGGGCGACGGGCGCGGCGACGCGGTTGCCGCGCCGCCTCGCGGCTCAGAGGTGGCGGTCGAGCCGTGCCAGCACCCGAGCCCGCCCGAGCACCTCGAGCACCGCGTCGATCGACGGCGTCTGCGGCACGCCGAGCACCGCCACCCGCAGCGGGATCGCCACCTGCGGCATCTTCAGCCCATGCTCGCCCATGGTGTCCTTGATCGCCTGCGACAGCGCCGCCTTGTTCCACTCCGCCGCCGCCAGACGCGCGCGCAGGCTGGCGAGCGCCGCCTTCGCGGTGTCGGTGAGGTGCTGGCCGATCACCTCCGGCGCCGGATGCACGTCGGCGACGAAGAGCTCGGCCGCATCGGCGAGCTCGTTGAGGTTGGCGACTCGGTCCTTGTACAGCGAGACCACCGCCTCCAGGGACACGCCGGTCTCGGGATTCACCTCGCGGCGTGCGAGGCGGCTGGCGACCTCGGCGGCCAGCAAGGCATCGTCGGCCTTCCTGATGTACTGGGCGTTGAGCCAGTTCAGCTTCTCGGTGTTGAACTGCGCGGCCGAGGGCGTGATGTGGTCGAGGTCGAACCACTCGACGAACTGCTGACGACTGAAGACTTCATCGTCACCGTGGCTCCAGCCGAGACGCGCGAGGTAGTTGATCACCGCCTCCGGCAGATAGCCGTCGTCGTCGTACTGCATCACGCTCACCGCGCCGTGGCGCTTGGAGAGCTTGGTGCCGTCGTCGCCGAGGATCATCGACAGGTGGGCGTACAGCGGCACCTCGGCGCCGAGCGCCTGCAGCACGTTGATCTGGCGCGGGGTGTTATTCACATGGTCGTCGCCGCGGATGACGTGGGTGATGCCCATGTCCCAGTCGTCCACCACCACGCAGAAGTTGTAGGTCGGCGTGCCGTCGGCGCGGGCGATGATGAAGTCGTCCATCTCGGCATTGGCGATCTCGATGCGGCCCTTGACCAGATCGTCCCAGGCCACCACGCCCGCGGTCGGGTTGCGGAAGCGCACCACCGGCTGCACGCCCGCGGGCGGCGCCGGCAGGGTCTTGCCCGCCTCCGGGCGCCAGCGCCCGTCGTAGCGTGGCTTCTCGCCGCGGGCGCGCTGCGCCTCGCGGATCTGGTCCAGTTCCTCGGACGACATGTAGCAGTGGTAGGCGGTGCCGGCGGCCAGCATCTGCTGGATGACTTCCTTGTACCGGTCCATGCGCTGCATCTGGTAGAACGGGCCCTCGTCATGCTCCAGGCCCAGCCAGTGCATGCCGTCGAGGATCGCCTGCACTGCTTCCGGGGTGGAGCGGGCGACGTCGGTGTCCTCGATGCGCAGGATGAAGGCCCCGCCGTGACGACGGGCGAACGCCCACGAGAACAGCGCGGTTCGCGCCCCGCCGATGTGCAGGTAGCCGGTCGGGCTGGGGGCGAAGCGGGTACGGATGGGGCGGGATGCGGAATTCTGGGACATGGCAGCGTCGGTACGATCTTGGGCAAAGCGCGGATTCTAAGCGATTGCCCGTGACATCGGCGGTCGCGAGCCTAGGAAAGCGCGCGGTGAGGGTGTCCATGCCCCCACGACAATCAGGCGTTCAAAGGCCTTGAACGAAGTGGGCCCTTGGCAACATCCAGCGCCCCGGCAGGCCAGGAAGCTCGACGAATCCGAAGTGCTTGTAGAAGGTGGCCGCAGCGGGCGACTTGGCATCGACGATGATGGCCGCCACCGCGAGCGTCTGGCTGGCGGCGGCCACCCGCTTGCAAGCATCGACCAGCAGGATGGAACCCAGGCCCTGCCCTTGCGCCAATTCACTCACGGCAAGCCGACCGAGCAAGGCGGCAGGGACGGGGTAACGCGGCAGCTTCTTGCGCAAGGACTCGGGTAGTTTTTCGGCGGCGACGCTCGCGGCGCTCAGTGTGTAGAAGCCTGCGACCTTGCTGGCCAGATCGGCCGGCGTCGCCACGAACACCCGCGCCACTCCGCGCTTGACGTCCTGCCTGGCATGGCGGTGCAGGTATTCATCCAGCGCCGCCTCCCCAC
>JAREIX010000123.1 GCA_029286945.1 Thauera sp.
TAGTCGGTGGCGCGCGGCTCGTGGTCGGGGCGCAGCACGCCGAGCGCGTCGGCGTCCTCGTGCATCGCGGCGATGAAGCGGTCGGTGAGCTGGCGGATGGTCTCGCCGTTCTCCTGCGCGCGACGGATGATCTTGTCGTCGATGTCGGTGATGTTGCGCACGTAGCTCACGTCCAGCCCGCTCGCGCGCAGCCAGCGCGCGACCATGTCGAACACCACCATCACCCGCGCATGGCCGAGGTGGCAGAAGTCGTACACCGTCATGCCGCAGACGTACATGCGGACCTTGCCGGGTTCGATCGGGGTGAAGGCTTCCTTGCTGCGCGACAGGGTGTTGTAGATCGAGAGCATCGTGGGCGTGATGGCGTTTCGGAGGTGGCGGCGCGGGCCCCGAGGGCGTGGCGCCGCGATTGTGAGGGGTGGGCCTTGTTGCTAGAATCCCGCGTCGTCCAAGGCGCGGAACCAGCCCGAAAGCGCGCGAGTATACCATGCGGGCCGCGCCCGCCTTTCCCGCCACCGCGGCCTTGGCGGAGCCCGGCGTACGCGCCACCGGCCGCGCCCGCGCAGGCCTCGCGGCACGCGCCGCGCGCCGCCCCCATCACCGGAGATCCCATGAAGAAGTCGCTCCTCACCCTCGTCGCGCTCGCCGCCTTCGCCCTGCCGCAGTCGCCGGCCCTCGCCGCCAATCCGGTGGTCGAAATGAAGACCAGCCAGGGCGAGATCGTGGTCGAGCTCTTCGCCGACAAGGCGCCGAAATCCGCCGAGAACTTCGTCCAGTACGTCAAGGACGGCCACTACAACGGCACGGTGTTCCACCGCGTCATCGACGGCTTCATGATCCAGGGCGGCGGCTTCGACGCCGAGTTGAAGCAGAAGAGCACCCGCGCGCCGATCGAGAACGAAGCCAAGAACGGGCTCAAGAACGAACCCGGCACGCTGGCGATGGCGCGCACCGCCGATCCGCACTCGGCCAGCGCGCAGTTCTTCATCAACCTCGCGCCCAACAGCTTCCTCGACTATCCCTCGCGCGACGGCTGGGGCTATGCGGTGTTCGGCAAGGTGATCAAGGGCATGGACGTGGTCGAGAAGATCGGCAAGGCGCCGACCGCCAACCGCGGCTTCCACCAGAACGTCCCCGTCGAGCCGGTCGTCATCGAGAGCGCCCGCGTGGTCGAGACCGCCAAGGCGGCAAAGAAGAACGCGAAGTAAGCGCGGCGCAGCCGCGCCGGGCCTCGCCGCCCGGTGCGCCCCAGCCCGGCCGCCCTGCAGCCGGGAACACAACGGATTCACCCAGGAGAACCGCACATGGCAGTCAAGCTGCACACCAACCACGGCGTTATCACCCTCGAACTCGACGCCGACAAGGCCCCGGTCACGGTCGCCAACTTCCTCGCCTACGTCGAGGCGGGCCACTACAACAACACCATCTTCCACCGCGTCATCGACGGCTTCATGATCCAGGGCGGCGGCTTCGAGCCCGGCATGAACCAGAAGCCGACCGGCGAGCAGATCAAGAACGAGGCCGACAACGGCCTCAAGAACGAGCGCGGCACCATCGCCATGGCGCGCACCCAGGCTCCGCACTCGGCCACCGCGCAGTTCTTCATCAACGTCGCCGACAACGACTTCCTCAACCACCGCTCGCCCGACCTGCAGGGCTGGGGCTACTGCGTGTTCGGCCGCGTCAGCGAGGGCATGGACGTTGTGGACGCGATCCGCAAGGTGAAGACCGGCTCGAGCGGCTTCCACCAGGACGTGCCGAAGGAAGACGTGGTCATCGAGCGCGCCGAAGTCGTCTGACCGTGGCCGCACGCGAGCCTTCGCACGCGGCGTCCGCCCCGGCCCGGCCGGGCGGCGCCGCCACCGCGATGCCGGAAGCCGCCCACGCGGCGCTTCCGGCATTGTTCATTTCCGACCTCCACCTGAGCGAGGACGAGCCGGCCAACGTCGACGCCTTCCTCGGCTTCCTGCAGGGGCCGGCACGCGCGGCTGCGAGCCTCTTCATCCTCGGCGACCTGTTCGAATACTGGGCCGGCGACGACGACCTCGCCACGCCCTTCAACGCCCGCATCGCCGCCGCCATTCGCGCGCTTGCCGACGCCGGCACCGCGGTCTTCTTCATGACCGGCAACCGCGACCTGCTCGCCGGCCCGGCCTTCGCCGACGCCATCGGCGCCACGCTGCTCGAGGATCCGGCGCGCGTGCGCTTCGGCGACGGTGTCGAGGCGCCGACGCTGCTGCTCGCCCATGGCGACGCGCTGTGCACCGACGACCTCGCCTACCAGGCCTACCGCCGCCAGGTCCGCGACCCGGCCTGGCAGGCCGGCTTCCTGAGCCAGCCGCTGGCCGCGCGCAAGGCCTTCATCGCCAGCCTGCGGCAGAAGAGCGAAGCAGCCAAGGCCGAGAAATCCATGGAGATCATGGACGTCAACGCCGACGCGGTCGCCGCGCTGCTGCGCGAACACGGCTATCCGACGCTGGTGCACGGCCACACGCACCGCCCCGCCTGCCATCAGCTTCGGATCGATGGCCACGACTGCCTGCGCCACGTGCTGTCCGACTGGCGCGGCACGGCGTGCTGGCTCGCCTTCGACGGCGCGCAGCTGACGCGCGGCGGCGCGCCGGGGGCGGCCTGACGCCGTCCCGCGGGGGGGCCGCGCCCGCCCTCCGCGCCCGGCGCATCCTGCGTTTCTGGTCTATAGATCAGGAAAAGCCACGGCCGGGCGTCCCGCCCGGCAGCGTGGCCAAGGCTGCGCGCAAGCCCTGCGAGCGGCGCCAGCCCCGCACGGAGAGCGAAGATGAACACCCCCGACAAGGCCGTGGCGGGCAGCGCGCCTGCGCCGGCTCCCGTCCTGCTGGTGGCGACGCGCAAGGGCGCGTGGCTGTACCACGGCGACGCCGAGCGCCAGCACTGGCGGGTGAACGGTCCGCATCTGCTCGGCCACATCGTCAGCCACCTGGTGCTCGACCCGCGCGACGGGCGCACCCTGCTGGCGGCGGCGAAGACAGGGCATCTCGGCCCCACCCTGTTCCGCTCCACCGATCTCGGCCACACCTGGGCCGAGGTCCCGCAGCCGCCCGCCTTCGCCCCCGCAGCGGATGGTGAAGGCGGGCGCGCCGTCGACCACAGTTTCTGGCTGACCCCGGGTCACCCGAGCGAGCCCGATTGCTGGCTCGCCGGCACCTCGCCCCAGGGCCTGTTCCGCTCGACCGACGGCGGCCTGCACTGGTCACCCTTTTCCTGCCTCAATGACGATCCCGACTATCGGCGCTGGATGGGCAGCGCGCAGGACGGCACGCCCGACGGCCCCAAGCTGCATTCGATCAACATCGATCCGCGCGATCCGCGGCACCTCTACATCGGCATGTCGGGTGGCGGCGTTCATGAGTCGCGCGACGGCGGCCGGAGCTTCGCGCCGCTCCTGAAGGGCCTCGAGGTGGTCGCGGGCTTCGACGTCGCCGATCCCACCTTCCACGACCCGCATTGCGTGCGCGTCTGCCCGAGCGCGCCCGACCGCCTCTACCAACAGAACCACTGCGGGGTGTATCGCCTCGACCGCCCGGGTGACACCTGGCTGCGCATCGGCCGCAACATGCCGGACGACGTCGGCGACATCGGCTTTCCGCTCGTGGTCCACCCGCGCGACGCCGACCGCGCCTGGATCTTCCCGATGGACGGCAGCGACGTCTGGCCGCGCACCAGCCCCGGCGGCCGGCCCGCGGTGTACGGCACGCGCGACGCCGGCGCGAGCTGGCAGCGCCTCGATCGCGGTCTGCCGCCGGAGCAGGCGTGGTGGACCGTGAAGCGCCAGGCGATGACGGCCGATGCCTGCGAGCCGCTCGGCCTGTACTTCGGCACCACCGGCGGCGAGCTGTGGATGAGCGCCGACGAGGGCGCCTCGTGGCGCTGCATCGCACGCCACCTGCCCGAGATCTTCGCGGTCGAGGTGGGCATGCCGGCGGCGTGATTGCCATGAAGGTGCTGATCCCGACGCCGCTGCTCTCCTACACCGGCACGCGCGAAGTCGAGGCCGACGGCGAAACGCTGGCCGCCGTGCTCGCCGATCTCGACCACCGCTATCCCGGCATCCGCTTTCGCGTCGTCGACGAACAGGGCCGGCTGCGGCGACACATGCGCTTCTTCGCCGCCGGCGGCCAGCTCTTCGATCTTTCGCACCCCTTGCGCGCCGACGACAGCCTCATCATCGTCCAGGCCCTCAGCGGCGGCTGACAGGCCCCGCGCACGGCGCGTGCCGGATCGCACAATTCCGCGTCGCCTGGCGAGCTATCATCGTCCGGCGTGGATTCGATGCGGACTACCCGCTCGCGCGGCGTGCGTTGCCACGCTCCCCCGTTCCGAAACCGAGCATGGAGGTAACACGATGGCGAACTACAAGATCGAGGACATCGAAGGCATCGGCGAAGTCATCGGCAAGAAATTGCGCGATGCCGGCGTGAAGGACACCGACGCGCTGCTCGCCGCCAGCACCACGCCCTCGGCGCGCGCCAAGCTCGCCGAGGCCACCGGCCTGTCCACCGCCCAGGTGCTGAAGTTCGCCAACATGGCCGACCTCTACCGCATCAGCGGCGTCGGCGCCGACTATGCGCAACTGCTCGAAGCCGCCGGCGTCGACACCGTGCCCGCCCTCGCCCGCCGCTCGCCGGCCAACCTGGCGGCGGCGCTCGCCGAGCTCAATGCCGAGAAGAAGCTGACCCGCCGCGTGCCGCCCGAGGCCGACGTCACCAAGTGGGTCGCGCAGGCGAAGGAGTTGCCGCGCGTGCTCGAATACTGAGCGAGGCGCGTCGGGGCGCTCGGCGTTCGCGCCATCCAACCGGGCCCCGTTGCGGCGGGGCCGGGGTGCAACCTCAAGCGTGTGGAAGCGCGACCGCCGCTTTGGAGTTTTTTCGGGTCGGTGTCGGGTGGGCTCTGGTTGCCGTGAGCATGGCGCCTACGAACCGCCGGGGCCGCGCGGGGTATTCCTTCTGCAGGCTGCGGAACTCGCCGTCGCTGCGCTCGGCTCGGACAGTCCTCGCCTGCGCCAGGAATACCCCACACATCCCCGGCTACCGGGGGTGAAGGCTCATCGACAGCTTGAGGCGATGCGTGACTGCTCAGTCCTTTCCGAGCGGACGGACCCGCACTCCGCCGGGTGGTCGAGACACAGCCCGAAGAAGCGCATAAGGAGCGAACGACATGTGTCGACCCACAGCCGTCTTTGAACCACGGGTAGGCTCAACGGCAGGTTGCCGGGACTACCGGACCTTGAGCCTCCCCTCGAACAGCGGACAGTCGCCACACGCCTGGCCAGCGTCGACCTCGGCCGTACGTACTCGACCGAATTGACGATGCGAGAACGCACCTTTCACGTCCTGCGCCGTTGCTATTGGCGTTCTGGGTCACGCGCCGTGGTGGGAGATTGTCCGACGTGCTCTCGTCGGTGGGTCGGTTGGCCACAGCCCCGTGACCCTATGAAGGAGGAGCAGACCTGAAGCACGCTGGAGCACTGAGTAGTGGGCCGAAGGCAGCGGCCTTTCGGTTCACTCGAGCAGTGCGTGGGTCCGCGCGTAGCGAAACATCTCCAGCGCATTGCTCAGCCCGGTCTTCTGCCGGATGGCTGTCTGGTAGTTGGCGACGGTCTTGGCGCTGACGCAAAGCCGCGCGGCAATCTCGTCGACCGCGAGTCCCTGCGCGAGCATCGTGAAGACTTGGAATTCCCGCAGCGACAGCACCTGATGGGGCGCCTGGCTGTCGTTCCCGGCTTCGCCCAGGGCGCGCGCGGCTTCCTCCGACAACGGCTGCCCGCCTGCGCCGAGGTCGAGCACCGCTGCGATCAGCGCTTCCGGGGCGCTGCTCTTGGTCAGATAGCCGTCGGCACCCGCCTGCATGGCTTGACTGACCATCGCCGGCGCGCCATGCATGCTGAAGACGAGAACCTTCAGTGTCGGCACTCGGGCTTTGAGCCGCCGCAGTGTTTCGAGACCGCCGCGCCCGGGCATGGAAAGATCGAGAATGAGAATGTCGGCATGATTGGCGCTCAGCCAGGTGTATGCCGTTTCGCAGTCGGCGAATTCGGCCACCACGCTGACATTCGGCTCCAGTTCCAACAGCCGTCGATATCCGGTGCGCACCACGGCGTGATCGTCGGCGATTGCCACGCGCAAGCCGGTCATT
This sequence comes from Thauera sp., assembly GCA_029286945.1. Taxonomy (GTDB): domain Bacteria; phylum Pseudomonadota; class Gammaproteobacteria; order Burkholderiales; family Rhodocyclaceae; genus Thauera. The sequence continues at coordinate 6,172 of JAREIX010000123.1, forward strand.
CGACTGTCCTCGCGTACGTCATTGCCGATGCGCGGTCGGCTGGCTCGCGTGCCGCTTCCGGCCAGGGAAAGCGTGCCTGAAGGCACAGCCCCCGCGGCCCGCCCGCCGGGCCGCGATCGAGCATTTCCAGTTCGCCTCCGTGGGCCCAGACCCGCTCACGGATGCCGGCCAGGCCATTGCCCTGCTGCAGGGCCTCGGAGTAGGAGGCAATGCCGATGCCGTCGTCGCACACCGACCACTGCACACCCTCCCCGGGGCGAGCGGCGAGGGCCACTGCCACCGTTTTCGCGCCGGCGTGGCGGGCGACGTTGGTGAGCGCCTCCTGGGTCATGCGGTACAGGTTCAACGCCAGACCTTGGGGGATATCGCTGCCGTCAAGGTCCACGGCCAGCTGGTAGTGGATGGTTTGTCCAGGGCGCTGGCGCCAGCTCTGGACCAGGGTTTCGATCAGGTCGCAGATTGGAATCGATGCGCGGCTCCCTTCGTCGCACGGGTTGCCGAGCCAGCCAAGCAGATTGCGTATGTCCTGCTGGACGCGGGCGCATTGCTGCTCCAACTCTGCCGCCACGGTGTGCAGCTCCGGCTGCTGCTCGGTCCGCCGCAGCAGATAGGTCGCATCCGCGCGCATCGCGGTGAGCGATTGGCCGAATTCGTCGTGCAACTCGCGGGCGATGTGGGCGCGCTCGTCTTCCTGCAGGGTCAGCACCTTGAGGCTGAGCAGGCGTCGCTCCTCCTGCGTCTGCCCCAGCGCCGCCGCCAAGTGGTTGAGGGCACGCGCGATCACATCGAGTTCGCGGATGCGCAGGGCGGGCAAGCGTGCCCCATAGTCCTGGCGCTCGAAGGCGGCAATGGTGTCGAGGATCTGGCGCAATGGCGCAAAGGCGTGCCGCACCGCCCAGTACAGGGCAGCCAGCAGGCTGAGGCTATAGAGCAGCAGGACCCCGGTGACGCCGAGGATTTCGTCGAACGCCTCTCGTTGCTCGCTGAACGGATGCGTGGTCAGGGTGATGCGAAACGTGCGGCCATCGGCACGCTCCAGCAGCCAGGCCGATTCCTCCGCCGCGTGCGGGCGCGCAAAGAGTCCCAGCAGCCACAGGAAGGGTCGCATTGCCGGCGGGGACAGTTCCTCTGCCACGGATTGCGCCAGCACTTCACCGCTTCTCCCATCCTCGAGCCGGAACTGGAGGTGACGCAAGCGGCCCAAGCGGCCCGCTTCGCGCAAAGCCTCGATCCGCTCCCCGAGCGCATTGTCCGGCGCGTTCTGCAAAGCGGCGAGCTGGCTGCTCAAGAGCGCGAGCTGCCCGGCGCCCTGGCCTTCGCGGCGGACATCGGATTGAGCCCGCCACGCCGCGAGGAGCAGGACGCAGAGCAGACAGGCGAGCGAAATCGCCGCCGCGCGGCGCAACAGTACGTAGGTCAGTTCCATGTGGGCAGTATCACATCAGCCGGGCGGTTCGCGCACCGGATAAAAGTCGGGAATTATTCCTATGGAAGACGACGCGGGGCGTACGTACTCTGCTCCGTGCAATGTATCCGGCGGGATTTCGGCACAGGCCAATTGCAAGCGAATCGAAGGCCGCGAGAACGACCACCTGACCCATACCAGAGCACCACAAGGAGCATCATGCAGCACGATAGCCGGGCACCAATCCGCAAAGCGCTGGCCCTCTTCATCGCCTCTGTGGGGCCCGCCGCGACGGCTGTCGCCGCCGAGACCGTCGAACTCGCGCCGGTGGAGGTCGTCGGGACCACGCCGCTGCCCGGTATCGGCCTACCCAAGGACCAGGTCCCCGCCAACGTCCAGACCCTAAGCAGCCAGCGTCTGCGCGAGGCGGGCGGCCAATCGCTCGCCGAAGACCTGCAGCGCAGCCTGCCCAGCGTCAATGTCAACGAGATCCAGGGCAACCCCTACCAGGCCGACGTGAATTACCGCGGCTTCTCCGCCTCGCCCCTGCTCGGCACGCCGCAGGGCCTCTCCGTGTTCCTCGACGGCGTGCGCGTGAATGAGCCCTTCGGCGACGTCGTGAACTGGGACCTGATCCCCCAGGCGGCGATCGCCACGCTGGCCTTGGTGCCGGGCTCCAATCCGCTCTACGGTCTGAACACCCTGGGCGGCGCGCTGGCGATCCAGACCAAGCGCGGCGACACCCACCCGGGCGGGGAGATCGAGCTGTACGGCGGCTCCTTTGGTCGCCGCGGCGGCTCCGTCGAACACGGCGGCAAGCGCGACGAACTCTCCTGGTTTGTCGCTGCCGAGGGGATGAAGGAGGACGGCTGGCGCGACCGTTCTCCCTCGGAGGTCGGCCAGCTGTTCGGCAAGCTCGCCTGGAGCACTGCGACGACCGATCTCGCCCTCACGCTGGCCCACGCCAACACCGATCTCATCGGCAACGGCCTGGTGCCCGAAAGCATGGAACGCCAACGGCGCGAAGCGATCTTCACCCATCCCGACCAGACGAAGAACCGCAGCACCCTGCTGGCGCTCTCCGGCAGTCAGTGGCTGAGCGACAACGACCAGATCTCCGGCACCGTCTATGTCCGGCGCACCCGCACGCGCACGCTCAACGGCGACGGCAACGACGAGTACGAGGACGAGTTCGAGGAATGGGCCGATGCCGGCTTTCCCGCCGGGGAGGGGCCGGAAAACGGTGTGCTCAACCGCACCCGTACCGACCAGAACGCCGCGGGCCTGGCCCTGCAGTGGAGCCGTATCGCCGGTGCCCACCAGTTTGCCGTCGGGGTGTCCCACGACCGCAGCCGTGCCAGCTTCCGTCAGAGCGAGCAGGGTGGCGAACTCACCGGCAATCGTGGCATCGAGGCCGACGAAGACGAGGAGCAGGTGAACAGCCTACTCGGCCGTACCCGAACCACCAGCGTCTATGCCACCGACACCGTCGCGCTGGCCTCCACCGTGCATCTGACCGGCTCGCTGCGCTTCAATCGCACCCGGGTGATAAACCGCGACCGCATGGGTGACGCCCTCAACGGCGACTTCACCTACCGCAAGCTCAACCCCGCGCTGGGCCTCACTTGGCAAGCCGCACCGACCCTTACCGTGTACGGCGGCTTCTCCCAAGGCAGCCGCGCGCCGACGCCGATCGAGCTGGGGTGCGCCGATCCCGAGAATGCCTGCAGCCTGCCCAATGCGATGGCCGCCGACCCCTTCCTCGACCAGGTCGTCACGCGGACTTTCGAGCTGGGTGTGCGCGGCAGAATCGCCGGCAACATGCTGTGGAATGCAACCGCCTACGACATCCTCTTCGTCGGCACCGGTGGCAGCCTCGGCTACTTCACCAACTTCGGCCGCACGCGCCGCGAAGGCGTCGAACTGGGCCTTTCCGGGGAGACCGGTGTCCTCGACTGGCGCGTGAACTACAGCTACCTCAACGCGACGTTCCAGTCCTCCGCCTGCATGCTCGCCGAGAACAACAGCACCGAAGGCGAAGGCGGCTGTCCCGACGACGAGATCCGCGTCGAGCGCGGCGATCGCCTGCCCGGGCTGCCGACGCACAGCCTGAAGCTGGGCCTCGGCTGGCGTGCCGCGGACGCGCTACGCATCGGCGCCGACCTGCTCGCGTACTCTAGCCAGTATGTGCGGGGCAACGAGAACAACCGCCACGAGCCGGACGAAGATTTGGGCGGCCGCGGCAAGCTCGGCGGTTACGCGATCGTCAACCTGAACGCGGACTACAAGCTCGCGCGCGACTGGACGCTGTTCGCGCGCGTCGACAATGTCTTCGACCGCCGCTATGCGACGGCCGGCGCGCTGGCCGAAAACCCATTCGTCGGTACTGGCAACACCTTTGAAGCGGATCCAGAAGGATGGCGCCGCGAGCAGTTCATCGCCCCCGGCACGCCGCGCAGTGCGTGGATCGGCTTACGCTACGCGTGGAAGGGGCTTTGATCACGCCTGTCCCCCTCGCCCTGACCGCCCCGACAAATGAGCGATCTTTCGGTGCTGCCGCCATCGACGAGCGGCACGACGCTCGCTGAAACCCTTCTGAAGGTGCCGGCAGCGGCCCGGGCGCTCAGCAGTGCCACGAAGTATCAACGAATGAGGAGACGCTAGTGATTTTCCCCCGACTTCCTGCATCGCTCGTCGGTGCGCTGCTTGCCGCCGCGCTCGCGGTGCCCGCCCACGCAAAGAACACCGGCCTCATCTTCGTCAGCAGCGAGAACGACAATGCGGTCGCCGTGCTCGACGGCAAGACGCATCAGGTCATCAAGACGGTTGCGACCGGCAAGCGCCCGCGCGACATGCGCCTGTCGCCGGACGGCAGCGCGCTGTTCGTGATCGCGAGCAACTCGAACCGGGTCGATGTCATCGACATCGCGCAGCTCAAGGTCACCCACAGCATTCCGGTCGGCGAGGATCCCGAGATGTTCGACCTGTCGCCCGACGGCAAGCGGATGTACGTCTCCAACGAGGAGGACGCGCAGGTCACAGTCATCGACGTCGGGTCGCGCAAGAAGATCGGAAAGATCGAGGTCGGCGAGGAGCCCGAGGGCGTGAAGCTCAGCCCGGACGGCAAGCGGCTCTATGTGACCTCCGAAGTCGCGAACATGGTGCACGTGATCGACCCGGCGACGAACGGCATCCTCGCGAACGTCGTCGTCGGCAACCGGCCGCGCCGCTTCGCGATCACGCCGGACGGCGGCGAGGTGTGGGTCACGAACGAGCTCGGCGGCGCGGTCACCGTGCTCGACGGCGCGAAGAACACGCTCAAGGCGAAGGTCGAGTTCAAGCCGAAGGGCTTCCGGCCCGACGACGTCACCCCCGTCGGCATCACGATGAGCCGCGACGGCAAGACCGCATATGTGACGCTCGGCCGCGCCAATCACATCGCGATCGTCGATGTCGCGAGCCGCCAGGTCACCGACTACGTGCTCGTGGGCAATCGCGCGTGGGGCGCGACGCTGAACCGGGACGGCAGCCTGCTGTTCGTAGCGAACGGCCTGTCGGACGACGTGTCAATCGTCGACACTGCGAGCCGCAAAGTGCTGCGTTCGGTGCCGGTCGGAAGGGTGCCGCATACCGTCGTGGTGGATGACTGATCTGGGTGTCGGTTCGATTGGTACGCGCTGCATAGCGTTCGATTTCTCGCGCCCAATTCTCACTTGTTTGAGCGTTGCGTTGCCGCTCGCCACTCGATAGCGTACCGGCTGGATCGAGTTGCTCGCGTAAGACGTCTGGCAGATTCCAGAGCGGACCAGTCGCTCGAATGACGGCTCTGTGGAATCGGCGAGTGACAGCTGATGGCCGCATGCCGCCCGCGGCCGACACGGCGTCAACGGCTTTCGCCCCCGATAACCCCGTCGACCGACCGTAGCTTCACATCACCGACCACGACGTGATCCCGTGGAAAACGGCTCGCACCGGTCTCCCGCATTGCCGTCAAGCGGCGCAAACGTTTCCCGGATGCGTGCGGGGTATTCCTGGAGAGGCGAGGACTGTCCGAGCGAAGCGAGTTCCGCAGCCTCGGAAGGAATACCCCACACGCATCCCACCCTGCGCCCGTCACGCAACCCCCGGTCTTGAGCCGGCCGACGCCACCGCAGCGTCATCTCGCAAGCACACGGGGGTGGCACGAAAAAAAGGGAGGCCCAGCCCTGACGGCGACCTCCCCCCTTTCCACAATCCCGACGACCGCCGGGCGATACGGACTTATCGCCGCGCCAATCCCCGCGCCACGTCTTCCTTCAGATCCTCGACATCCTCGAGTCCCACCGCGATCCGCAGCAGGCCCTCGCCGATCCCCGCGGTGGCGCGCGCCTCGGGGGTGATGCGGCCATGCGTGGTGGTCGCCGGGTGGGTGATCGTGCTCTTGGTGTCGCCGAGGTTGGCGGTGATCGAGATCAGCCGCGTCGAATCGACCACCTTCCACGCCGCCTCGCGCCCGCCTTCGACCTCGAAGCTCAGGATCGCGCCGCCCGACTTCTGCTGGCGCATCGCCAGCGCGTGCTGCGGGTGGGACGCCAGCCCGGGGTAATGCACCCGCGCCACGCCGGGCTGTGCCTCCAGCCAGCGAGCGAGCTCGAGCGCGCTCGCCGACTGCGCCTCCATGCGCACGCGCAGCGTCTCCAGGCCCTTCAGGATCACCCAGGCGTTGAACGGCGACAGCGTCGGGCCGGCGGTACGCAGGAACTTGAGGACCTCGTCGGCGACCGCCTTGCTGCCGGCCACCGCGCCACCGAGCACGCGGCCCTGGCCGTCGAGGTACTTGGTGGCCGAATGCACGACGACATCGGCGCCGAGCTCGAGCGGACGCTGCAGCGCCGGCGAGCAGAAGCAGTTATCCACCGCGAACAGCACGCCCGCCTCACGCGCGATAGCCGCCACGCCGGCGATGTCGACGACCTCGGTGAGCGGATTGGAAGGCGTCTCGGTGAAGAACAGCCGGGTCCGCGGTGTGACGGCATCGCGCCAGGCGTCGAGGTCGGTCGCGGCGACGAAGGTGGTGCTGATGCCGAACTTCGACAGGATGCCGCCGAACAGCTGCTGGGTGGCGCCGAACAGGCCGTTGGACGCCACCACATGGTCGCCCGCCTGCATGGTCGCCATCGCCAGCGACAGGATCGCCGACATGCCCGACGCGGTGGCGATGCAGGCCTCCGCCCCCTCCATCGCCGCCAGCCGGGTCTGCATCGCGGTCACGGTCGGGTTCGAGAAGCGCGCATAGACGTAGCCCTCCTCCGCGCCCGAGAAGCGCGCGGCGGCCTGGGCGGCGTTCTCGAACACGAAGCTCGAGGTCAGGTACATCGCGTCGCCGTGCTCGCCGAAGGGCGTGCGCTCGATGCCTGCGCGGACGGCCAGGGTGTCGGGGTGGTAAGCGGGAAGGTCGGGGAGGCTCATGCTGGATTCTTGTCTGTTCCGGTAGTGGGCGCGGAGGGCGCTCAGCGTTCGCCGCTCGAGGCCAGGTTCAGGTCGAGTTGGCCGTCGTCCGCGTCGTCGCCGGTGTCGGCCTTGGCCGGCTTGGCCTCGCTTCGTTGATTTTCGACCCCGTTGAGATACTCCACGGTGATGTCGCCGGTGATGTACTGGCCGTCGAAGCACGAGGTCTCGAACAGGCTGATCGCCGGATTGAGCGCGCGCACCGAGGCCTTGAGGTCGTCGAGGTCCTGGTAGATCAGGCCGTCGGCACCGATCTCGACGCAGATCTCGGCCTCGCTGCGGTCCGAGGCGATCAGTTCGGCGCGGGTCGGCATGTCGATGCCGTACACGTTGGCGAAGCGCACCGGCGGCGCCGCCGAAGCGAGATAGACCTTGGTCGCCCCCGCCTCGCGGGCCATGTTGACGATCTCCTTGCTGGTCGTGCCACGCACGATCGAGTCATCGACCAGCAGCACGCTCTTGCCCTTGAACTCCTGGTGGATCGTGTTGAGCTTCTGGCGCACCGACTTCTTGCGCGTGGCCTGGCCCGGCATGATGAAGGTGCGGCCGATGTAGCGGTTCTTGACGAAGCCTTCGCGGAACGGCAGCCCGAGCCGATGCGCCATCTGCATCGCGGACGGGCGGCTGGAATCGGGGATCGGGATCACCACGTCGATGTGCACGTTCGGCATCGTGCGGCGCATGCGGTCGGCGAGGAATTCGCCCATCTTCATGCGCGACTCGTACACCGAGACGCCGTCGATGATCGAGTCGGGGCGCGCCAGGTACACGAACTCGAACATGCAGGGCGCATGCACCGTCTTGGATGCGCACTGGCGGCTGTGGAAGTTGCCCGCGGTGTCGATGAGCACCGCCTCGCCCGGCGCGACGTCGCGCAGCAGGCGGAAGTTCAGCACGTCCAGCGCCACCGACTCGGAGGCGACCAGCCACTCGGTGCCGGCCGCACAGTCGTTGCGCCCGATCACCAGCGGGCGGATGCCGTAGGGGTCGCGGAAGGCGAGCAGGCCATAGCCGGCGATCATCACCACCACCGCGTAGGCGCCGCGGCAGCGCCGATGCACGCCCGCGACCGCGCGGAAGATGGCCTCCTCGTCGAGCTTGAGGCCGTTGCAGGCCGCCTGCAGTTCGTGCGCCAGCACGTTGAGCAGCACCTCGGAGTCGCTGCTGGTGTTGATGTGGCGCAGGTCGGACAGGAACATCTCGCGCTTGAGCGCTTCCGAGTTGGTCAGGTTGCCG
>JAREIX010000124.1 GCA_029286945.1 Thauera sp.
GTCAAGGGCGTGCTGTGGCAGGCCTTCGAGGCCGAGCAGCCGACCGTGGTGCTGATCGACGAGATCGACAAGGCCGACATCGAATTCCCCAACGACCTGTTGCGCGAGCTCGACCGCATGGAGTTCCACGTCTACGAGACGCGGCAGACCATCCAGGCGCGCCACCGGCCGATCGTCTTCATCACCTCGAACAACGAGAAGGAGTTGCCCGACGCCTTCCTGAGGCGCTGCTTCTTCCACTACATCCGCTTCCCCGATCGCGACACCATGCAGCGCATCGTGGACGTGCATTTCCCCGGCCTGCGCAAGGACCTGCTGAAGCAGGCGCTCGAGGTCTTCTTCGGCCTGCGCGACATTCCCGGGCTGAAGAAGAAGCCCTCGACCTCCGAGCTCATCGACTGGCTCAAGCTGCTGGTGGCCGAGGACATCCCGCCCGAGGCGCTGCACGGCCAGGACGGCAAGGCCGCCATCCCGCCGCTGCACGGCGCCCTGCTCAAGAACGAGCAGGACATGCACCTCTTCGAGCGCCTGGTGTTCATGGCGCGGAACAACCGCTGAGAGGCCGGCGCGCATGCTCAAGGCACTGTTCGGCTGGCTGTTCGGTTCGCGCCCCGCGCCGCCCGCTGCGCGCGCCCCGGCCCCGGCTGCGGCGCGGGGGGCACCGGCCGGCGGCGATCCCGGCTTCAGCAAGCTCAACCGCGATGCGCCGCTGCGCGCGCAGGCCGCCCCCGAGCCGGCCACGGGCGCGCCCGCCACCTTCCTGTGCAGGGAGGCGGTCCTCGGCCGCAATCAGCGCATCGCCGGCTACCAGTTCATGCTCCAGGAGGGTACCCACGCGCGCATCCGGCACAGCACGCGGCGGGTGCATCACCTCTATGCCGAGGTCCTCGTGCGCAGCCTCGTCCATGCCGACATCGGCGAGCTGCTCGGCCACCGCCTCGCCTTCATCGACCTGCCCGACTCCTTCCTCGCCGACCCCAGCCTCGCCAGCCTGCCCGCGCGCAGCATGGTGCTGGTGCCCACCCCGCACGCCGATGCGGGCGCGCCCGCGGCCGACGCCCTGCGCGACACGATCGAGCGGCTGCGCCAGCAGGGCTTTCGCATCGCCCTGCCCGACCCCACGGTGCAGCCCGCGCTCACCCACCTGCTGCCGCAGGCCGACTTCATCATCGTCCACGCCCAGGGCCTGGACGCCCGGCGCGGCCTGCAGCTGAGCAACATCGCGCTCGAGATCGCGCCCAATGCCCGCCTGCTGGTGCGCGAGCTGCCGTCGATCGAGGAATTCCGCTTCTGCTACAAGCTCGGCGCCACCCTGTTCCAGGGTCCCTTCGTGACCAGCCGCGAGGACTGGCGCGAGCGCGAACTGCCGCCCAACACCGCCCGCATCAGCACCCTGATCGCCCGCCTGCGCGCGGACGCGAGCACGCATGAGCTGGCCGACCTGCTCAAGCAGGACGCCGCGCTGTCGCTGCGCCTGCTGCGCTACATCAACTCGGCGGCCAACGCGCTGCCGCAGCCGGTGTCATCGATCGAGCACGCGCTCACCCTGCTCGGCCGCGAAAAGCTCCATCGCTGGCTGATCCTGCTCGTGTGCAGCGCCGGGGGCGGCGGCGAACGCGGCAGCGCGGCGCTCGAGACCGCGCTGGTGCGTGGCCGGATGATGGAGCTGCTCGGTGCGGCGCGTGCGTCCGCCGAGCGCGAGGCGCTGTTCCTGGTCGGGCTGCTGTCGCTGGTCGACGTCATCCTGCAGGTGCCGATGGAGAAAGCGCTCGCGCCGCTGGCGCTGAGCGCCGACATCGACGCCGCGCTGCGGGCCGGCGGCGGGCCGCTGCAGCCGCTGCTCGCGCTCGCCATCGCCTGCGAGCGCAGCGACAGCGAAGGGCTGCGCGAGGCAGCGGAGCGCTGCGGCATCCGCCCGGAGCAGGCCTCCGCGTGCCACCTGCAGGCACTGTCGTGGGCGATCCAGATCCAGGACTAGCGAGGCCGGCCACCCCATGCTGATCGACTTCTTCCTGCACCTGAAGGCACGCAAGCTGCCGGTGTCGACGCGCGAATTCCTGACCGTGCTCGAGGGCCTGCGCGACCACGTCTGCGGGCCATCGATCGACGAGTTCTACTTCTTCGCGCGCACCTGCCTGGTCAAGGACGAGGCGCTCTATGACCGTTTCGACCAGGCCTTCGGCGAATACTTCAAGGGCGTCACCACCCTCCCCGGGCTGGAGGTCGAACTGCCCGAAGACTGGCTGCGCGCGATGGCGAGGAAGCACCTGTCCGCCGAGGAGCGTGCGAAGCTCGAGAAGCTCGGCTGGGAGGCGCTGATGGAGACCTTCCGCAAGCGCCTCGAGGAGCAGAAGGGCCGCCACCAGGGCGGCAACAAGTGGATCGGCACCGGCGGCAGCTCGCCCTTCGGCAACAACGGCACCCATCCGGAGGGCATCCGCGTCGGTGGCGAGTCCGCCGGCAACCGGACCGCGGTCAAGGTGTGGGACAAGCGCGAGTTCCGCAACCTCGACGACTCGGTCGAGCTGGGGACGCGCAACATCAAGGTCGCACTGCGCCGCCTGCGCCGCTTCGCGCGCCAGGGCGCGGCCGACGAGCTCGATCTTGACGGCACGATCGCCGCCACTGCCCGCAACGCCGGCTGGCTCGACCTGCTGATGCGACCGGAGCGCCACAACGCGGTCAAGGTGCTGCTGTTCCTCGATGTCGGCGGCTCGATGGACGACCACGTGAAGATCTGCGAGGAGCTGTTCTCCGCCTGCCGGCTCGAGTTCAAGCATCTCGAGCATTTCTACTTCCACAACTGCGTCTACGAGGGCGTGTGGCGCGACAACCGGCGCCGCCACAACGAGCGCACGCCCCTGCTCGACGTGATCCACAAGTACGGTCCGGACTACAAGCTGATCTTCGTCGGCGACGCCACCATGAGCCCGTACGAGATCCTGCATCCGCACGGCTCGGTCGAGCACATGAACGCCGAGGCCGGGGCCAGCTGGCTGCGGCGCCTGCTCGACGCCTATCCCGCTGCGGCCTGGCTCAATCCGGAACCCGAACGGCTGTGGCCCTACCGCAAGTCCATCGAGCTGATCCAGCAGATCGTCGGCGGCCGCATGTATCCGCTCACGCTCGACGGCCTCGCGCGCGCGATGCAGGCGCTGTCGCGCAGGCACTGAGCCGCCCGCGCACGCGGCGCGGCGGCGCAAAAAAAAGCGGCCGATAGGCCGCTCAAGCTGCTGTCTGCACAAGCGTCATGACGCCGTGTGAAACGCGTGCGAACCGGCCCGCCTCCCGGGCCGGCCGTGTTTCATTCAGTGAAAGGCAGCGGCTGCATGCCGAAGCCTTCGTCGAGATGCTTGATCTGGCGAAGCAGCTTGTCGAGTTCGTTCTGCAGGCTTTCGAGGCCTTCGTCGTCCATCAGCCGCAGCGCTTCGGGCAGCACGCCACGCGCCGGCGACGGCGCGCGCGCGAGCAGCTCGGCGCCTTCCTCGGTCAGGTACAGGCGCACGACGCGCTGGTCCGCGCTGGTCCGCTCCTTGCGCACCAGCCCGGAGCCCTCGAGCCGGTCGATCATGTTCGAGGTGGTCGACTGGTGCAGCGCCATGCGGTTTGCGAGTTCGCCGACACGCAAGCCGTTCGCTTCGCGCAACTCCTGCAGCGCCCACAACTGCGCGCCGGTCACCCCGCTCTGGCGTTCGATCCACTGCGAGTGGCGCTGCGCCGTCCGGATCAGGATCCGGAAGCGTTGCAAGACCGACAACGGGCTCGCCGGCGCCGTCGGTTTCTTCACTTTCTGTTGCGTTTCCGCCATCTGCATCTCGCTGAAACTATATTTGCTCAAAGAATCATTGTCAAAAGAACATCACACCTCATACGAGAGCGTATGGTAGCGGTATCGTCTACCTTTCGCATGTGCAATATGGCAGAAGAACCAATATCGCCGAGTCCGTCCCGCGCGCGGCAAGGACGCGATACTGCACCGCAACAGAGACCGTGATGAGCAGCGACCTCCCCCCCGACGACAGCCGCCAGAACGTTCCCCGCCTGCGCCTCGCCCGCCTCGTCCGGGGCGGCCGGCGCTACGCCCTGCCGTGGCTGTCGCTGCGCCGCTGGCGGGTGCGCCTGCTGCTGGTCGGCGCGGCACTGCTGGCCGGGCTGATTGCGATCGCCTTCGCGATCGGTGCCGAGCTGGCGATCAGCACCCACGCCGGCGTGATTCGCGACCGCCCATGGCTCGGCCTGATCATCGCCCCACTCGGGTTTGCGGCGCTCGCCTGGCTCTCGCGCACGCTCTTTCCCGGCACGGAGGGCAGCGGCATCCCGCAGGCGATGGCTGCATCGATGTCGGACGACGGCCGCGTAAGGCGCCACCTGCTGTCCTTCCGGATCGCGATCGCCAAGGTGCTCCTGACGCTGGGCGGCCTGCTGTCGGGCGCGTCGATCGGCCGCGAGGGGCCGTCGGTCCAGGTCGGCGCCGCGATCATGCACCTGCTCGCCGGACGCCGGCGGCGACGCATCGCCTCCAGCCGCGACCTGATCGTGGCGGGCTCGGGCGCCGGTATCGCCGCGGCCTTCAATACCCCGCTCGGCGGCATCATGTTCGCGATCGAGGAGATGTGCCGCTACCGCGCCTTCCGCGCCAACAGCACGACCCTGATCGCGGTGATCTTCGCCGGCCTGATGTCGCTGGCGGTGCTGGGCAACTACACCTACTTCGGCCGCACCCCGGCAACCGTGGACTGGCCCGACGGCATCTGGCCGGTGCTCGCCTGTGGCGTGGCGGGCGGCCTGCTCGGCGGCGGTTTCGCGCGCCTGCTGATCGCCTCCGCGCGCGGCCTGCCCGGACAGGTGGGGCTATTCGCGGCGCGCCGTCCGATCGCCTTCGCTGCGGTGTGCGGAGTGGCGACCGGGCTCATCGGCTGGGCCAGCGGGGGCATCACCTACGGCACCGGATACGCCGAGTCGAAGGCTGCACTCGAGGGTAGCGCCGCCCTGCCGGTGGCCTTCACGCTGCTGAAGATGGCGGTGATCTGGCTCGCCTTCGTGTCGCGCATCCCCGGCGGCATCTTCGCGCCGGCGCTCGCGGTGGGTGCCGGGCTCGGCTCGGACATCGCGCTGCTGCTGCCCGGGGACGCCGATCCAGCGGTGCTGGTGCTGGGCATGGTGGCCTTCCTGGCGGCGATGACCCAGACGCCGATCACCTCGTTCGTGATCGTCATGGAGATGACCGCCAACCACCAGATGCTGCTGCCGTTGATGGCCACCGCGGTGGTGGCGCACGGGGTGTCGCGCTCGGTGGCGCCGGTGCCGCTTTACCACGCGCTCTCGCACGCCTGGTTGCGGCGGGCGGAGGGGCGTCTGCATCACGCCACGCTCCCCGCCCGACAACCGGCCGGATCAGCGAATGCCGGCGCGCTGGATCAGCGCCTGTAGCTCGCCGACGATGCCACGGCGGAACAGCAGCACGCAGATCACGAAGATCACGCCCATGATCACGGTGACCCAGGAGCCGACGCTGTCGGCGAGCTCGGTCTGCAGGGACACGATGGTGGCCGCACCGACCAGCGGACCGAGCACGGTGCCGAGACCGCCGAGCAGGGTCATCAGCACCACCTCGCCCGACATGTGCCAGTGCACGTCGGTGAGCGAGGCGAGCTGGAACACCAGGGTCTTGGTCGCCCCCGCCGTGCCGGCGAGCGCGGCCGACAGCACGAAGGCGAGCAGCTTGAACTTCGCCACGTCGTAGCCGAGCGAGACCGCGCGCGGCTCGTTCTCGCGGATCGCCTTCAGGATCTGTCCGAAGGGCGAGTTGATCGCGCGGTAGATGATGAAGAAGCCGATGCAGAACACCGCGAACACCAGGTAGTACATCGCGATGTTGTTGGACAGGTCTATGACGCCGAAGAGGTGCCCGCGCGGCACGCCCTGCAGGCCGTCCTCACCGCCGGTCGCCTTCCACTGCAGCACGATGAAATAGACCATCTGCGACAGCGCCAGCGTGATCATCGCGAAGTAGATCCCGGTGCGGCGGATCGCCAGCACGCCGAACACCCAGCCGAGCGCAGCCGCGGCGAGCGTACCGCCCAGGATGCCGAGTTCGGGCGTCAGACCCAGGTCGCGCACCAGCATGCCGCACACGTAGCCCGCACTGCCGAGGAAGGCAGCGTGGCCGAAGGAGAGCAGGCCGGCGAAGCCCAGCAGCAGGTTGAACGCGCAGGCGAACAGCCCGAAGCACAGGACCTTCATCAGGAACGTGGGGTACACCGCGAACGGCGCCACCAGACCGATCAGGAACAGCGCGCCGAACAGGATCGGCATGGCGCGGGCGAACATCGAATCCTTGTTATTCATCAGCTTCCATCCTCGTCGATTCGCTCAGGCCTTGCCGAACAGCCCGGCCGGGCGCACCAGCAGCACGATCACCATGATCACGAACACCACCACCGCCGAGGCTTCCGGGTAGAACACCCGGGTCAGGCCCTCGATCAGGCCGAGGCCGATGCCGGTGAGGATGGAGCCCATGATCGAGCCCATGCCGCCGATCACAACCACCGCGAACACCACGATGATGAGGTTCGAGCCCATCAGCGGGCTGACCTGGTACACCGGCGCGGCGAGCACGCCTGCGAAGGCGGCGAGCGCGACACCGAAGCCGTAGGTGAAGGTGATCAGCAGCGGCACGTTGATGCCAAGCGCCTGCACCATCTGCGGGTTCTCGGTGCCTGCGCGCAGGTAGGCGCCGAGCTTGGTCTTCTCGATGATGAACCAGGTCGCGAAGCACACCGTCAGCGCCGCCACCACCACCCAGCCGCGATAGATCGGCAGGAACATGAAGCCCAGGTTGACCCCGCCCTGCAGCAGCTCGGGCACCGGGTAGGACTGCCCGGAGATGCCGTACTGGTCGCGGAAGATGCCCTCGAAGATCAGCGCCAGGCCGAAGGTGAGCAAGAGGCCGTAGAGGTGGTCGAGCTTGTACAGCTTGCGCAGCATCGTGCGCTCGATGACCACGCCGAGCGCGCCGATGACGAGCGGTGCGAACAGCAGCGCCACCCAGTAATTGATGCCGAGCTTGTTGAGCGCGATCCACGCCACGAAGGCGCCCATCATGTACTGGGCGCCATGGCTGAAGTTGATGATGTTGAGCAGGCCGAAGATGATGGCCAGGCCCAGACTCAGGATCGCGTAGAACGAACCGTTGATCAGGCCGACCAGCAGCTGGCTGCCGAGCAGCGCGCTCGGGACGCCGAAGATTTCCATGTGCGACTCCCGCACCGGGGCGACCGTGCCGCCCCGGTGCGTCGTGAAGTGCGGGAGACCCCGCGATCAGCTCACTTCTTGACCAGCGGGCACTTCGACTGCGACAACGGCAGGAAGGCCTCGTCCGCCGGGATGGTCTGGCGGATGTGGTAGTAGTCCCACGGATACTTGGACTCCTCCGGCTTCTTGACCTGGGCGAGGTACATGTCGTGGATCATGCGGCCGTCGTCGCGAATGCGCCCGTTCTTGGCGAAGAAGTCGTTGATCGGGGTCGCCTTCATCTGCGCCATCACCTTGGCCGCGTCGTCGGTGCCGGCGGCCTTGACCGCGCGCAGGTAATGCATCACCGAGGAGTACTGGCCGGCCTGCACCATGGTCGGCATGCGCTTGTGCTTCTCGAAGAAGCGCTTGGACCAGGCGCGGGTCTCGTCGTTGAGGTCCCAGTAGAAGCCGGTGGTCAGGTACATGCCCTGGGTGCTCTGCAGGCCGAGCGAATGCACGTCGGAGATGAACATCAGCAAGCCGGCGAGCGCCTGCTTCGGGGTGATGCCGAACTCGGCCGCCTGCTTGATCGCGTTGGTGGTGTCGGCGCCGGCGTTGGCGAGGCCGATGATCTTGGCGCCCGAGGCCTGGGCCTGGAGCAGGAAGGACGAGAAGTCCGAGGCCGGGAACGGGTGGCGCACCGAGCCGAGCACCTTGCCGCCGTTGGCGGTCACCACCGCCGACGAGTCGCGCTCCAGCGCCTGGCCGAAGGCGTAGTCGGCGGTGAGGAAGAACCAGGTGTCACCACCCTGCTGCGTCACCGCCTTGGCCGTGCCGTTGGCGAGCGCATAGGTGTCGTAGGTGTAATGCACCGCGAGATCGGTGCACTGTTCGTTGGTGATCGGGGTGGAGCCCGGACCGCTCATCAGCGTGATGCGGTTCATCTCCTTGGCGACCTTCATCACGGCCAGCGCGGTCGAGGTGGTGACCAGCTCGGTGGCGGCATCGACGCCCTCGCGCTCGAACCACTCGCGCGCCTTGTTGGAGGCGATGTCGGCCTTGTTCTGGTGGTCGGCGGAGACCATCTCGACCTTGAAAGCGGGCTTGGCCTCGGCGATGAAGTCCTCGATCGCCATCTGGGTGGCGAGCACCGCGCCGGCACCGGCGAGGTCGGAGTAAGTACCCGACATGTCGGTGAGCACGCCGACCTTGACCGTGTTGCCCGAGATCTGCGCGTTCGCCGCGCCCGACAGCATCGCAAAGGCGGCCGCGCAGGCCAGGGTGCTGAGTTTCTTCGTCTGCATCGTGTGTCTCCGTCGCTTGTGGTTGTTACGCGGGAACTGCGCGGCGCCGCCGCTCAGACCCCCAGCGTCTGGTGCAGCCAGTCCATCTTCCCGGGAAGCTCCTCGGCGGTGATGGTGGCGATGATCTCGCCGTGCTCGAGCACGTAGTGGCGGTCGGCCAGCGGCGCGGCGAAGCGGAAGTTCTGCTCCACCAGCACGATGGTGAAACCGCGGGATTTCAGCTCGACGATCACCTCGCCGAGCTTCTTGACGATCACCGGCGCCAGGCCCTCGGTGATCTCGTCGAGCAGCAGCAGCTTGGCCCCGGTGCGCAGCACGCGCGCCATCGCCAGCATCTGCTGTTCGCCGCCCGAGAGCTTGGAGCCCGGGCTGTTGCGCCGCTCCTCGAGGTTGGGAAACATGCTGTAGATCTCGGCCACCGACATCGCCCCGCTCGCCACCTGCGGCGGCAGCATCAGGTTTTCCTCGGTGCTGAGCGAGGCGAAGATCGCGCGCTCCTCGGGCACGTAGCCGATGCCGTGGCGCGCCATGCGGTGGGTGGGCTCGGCGATCACCTCGCGGCCATTGACCATGATCGAGCCGGTGCGTTTGCCAACCAGGCCGAGCACCGACTTGAGCGTGGTCGAACGCCCCGAGCCGTTGCGCCCGAGCAGCGTCACGCACTCGCCACGCGCGACCTTGAGGTCGATGCCGTGCAGGATGTGCGACTCGCCGTAGAAGGCGTGCAGGTCTTGGATCCGGAGCATCTCCGGACGAGGGGTGAAGGCACTGGTCATGGCAATCCGGAACGGAGATCAGTGGTGGGCGTCGTTCATGTCGTCGGAACCGACGTAGGCCTCGAGCACCC
>JAREIX010000125.1 GCA_029286945.1 Thauera sp.
GGTGTCGGGGTCGATGATCTCGGGGTAGAAGTGGTCTTCCCAGATCACCGGGCCGTCCTTGGTCTCGATGCACTCGCTGGCCACGCCCGGGCCCATGACTTCGGTGAGGCCGTAGATGTCGATGGCGTCGATGCCGAGCTTGCGCTCGATCTCGCTGCGCATGCCTTCGCCCCAGGGCTCGGCGCCGAAGATGCCGACCTTGAGCGAGATCTCCTCGGGCTTGATGCCCAGGCGCTCGAACTCCTCGGCGATCACCAGCGAGTAGGACGGCGTCACCATGATCGCGTCGGGGCGGAAATCCATGATCTGCTGCACCTGCTTCTCGGTCTGGCCGCCGGACATCGGCACCGCGGTGCAGCCGGCGCGCTCGATGCCGTAGTGGGCGCCGAGGCCGCCGGTGAACATGCCGTAGCCGTAGGCGTTGTGCACCATGTCGCCGGCGCGCACGCCGGCGGCGCGCAGCGAGCGGGCGACCACGTCGGCCCAGTTGTCGAGGTCGTTCTTGGTGTAGCCGACCACCACCGACTTGCCGGTGGTGCCGCTCGAGGCGTGCAGACGGGCGACCTTGCTGCGCGGCACGGCGAACAGGCCGAAGGGGTAGTTGTCGCGCAGGTCCGTCTTCGTCATGAAGGGGAACTTGGCGAGGTCTTCCAGCGACTTCAGGTCGTCCGGATGCACACCCTTTTCCTCGCAGCGCTTGCGGTAGGGCGCGACGTTGTCGTAGGTGTGGCGCACCGACCACTGCAGGCGCTGCAGCTGCAGGGCGGAGATTTCATCGCGGCTGGCCTGCTCGATCGGCTCGAGATCGCCGGGCTGGGGGCTTTTCACGGTCATGGTGTCGTCTGCTCCTCTCTGTTCCTGGGGTGGCCGCTCAGGCCTGTTCTGCGTCGAGGCCGGCGATCACCTCGCCGGCGATGCGGTAGCTCTTGCCGCGGAAGAGCGCGACCGTCCTGCCCGCGCTGTCGCGTACGGTGACGTCATAGACGCCGGTGCGGCCCGCTGCCGAGCGCTCGACCGCCTCGGCGGTGAGCGTGTCGCCTTCCTTGCCTGGTGCGGTGAAGTCGATGTTGCAGCCCGAGGCCACGGTGTTGCGGTTGTAGGCGTTGCAGGCATAGGCGAAGGCGGTGTCGGCGAGCGCGAAGATGAGGCCGCCATGGCAGATGTGGTGGCCATTCACCATGTCGCCGCGCACCTTCATGCTGAGTCGCGCGCTGCCGGGGCCGACGGCCTCGATGCGCATGCCCAGGGCCTGGGCGGCGCGGTCGCGCGACCACATCGCCGCGGCGACGGCCTCGGCCAGCGCCTGCGGATCGGTGGGGATGTGGTGCGTGTCAGTCATGGATCTTCTTTCCGGCAAAGACGCGCTGCTGGATCAGCGGCGAGACGCGATAGCGGTCCTCGCCGTAGAAGCGGGCGAGGTTGGCGAGCACGGTGCAGATCGCCGGCACGCCCACCTTGTCGGCCCACTCCAGCGGGCCGCGCGGGTAGTTCACGCCGAGCTTCATCGCCGAGTCGGCGGCGGCGGCATCGCACACGCCCTGGTTGACCGCGTCGGCGGCCTCGTTGGCGAGCATCGCCACCGTGCGCATTACCGCCAGGCCCGGCGTGTCGCCGAGGCGGCAGACCTCGAAGCCGGCGGCCTGCAGCAGGCCGATCGCGGCGCCCACGGCGGGGGCGAAGGCGTTGATCGCGGCACCGACCGCGATGCGGGGCGCGCTGGCGTAATCGAGCGCGAGGTCGATCAGCACCACGTTGTCGATGCCCATCTCGGCGGCGCGCTGGGTGGCGGTGCGGCCGTCGGTGACGAAGATCACCGCGCCGCCCACCTCGGCGATGCGGCCGTCGCCGGCCTCGCCCCAGGAATGCGGGATGTTGCGCTCGAACAGGCGGTCGGCGAGGGCATGCACGGCGGCCGAATGGCCGTGCAGCACGACCTCGTCCGGCGCCTGCTGCGCCACCGCCACCTGCGGCGCGGGGCGCTCGGCGCCCTCGCGGTAGTCGTAGAAGCCGCGGCCGTTCTTGCGCCCGAAGAAGCCGGCATCGACCAGCTCCTGCTGGATCAGCGAGGGCGTGAAGCGCGGATCGTTGTAGAAGGCGTTCCACACCGAGCGCGTGACGGCGAAGTTGACGTCGTGGCCGATCATGTCCATCAGCTCGAACGGCCCCATGCGGAAGCCGCCGGCGTCGCGCATGATCGCGTCCAGCGTGGCGCAGTCGCCGCCGCCTTCGTGGAGGATGCGCAGCGCTTCGGCGTAGTAGGGGCGGGCGACGCGGTTGACGATGAAGCCCGGCGTCGAGCGCGCATGCACCGGGGTCTTGCCCCAGGCCGCGGCGGTGGCGAACAGGGTGTCGGCCACGGCCTTGTCGGTGGCGAGACCGGAGACGATCTCGACCAGCTTCATCAGCGGCGCCGGGTTGAAGAAGTGCAGCCCGGCCAGGCGCTCGGGGCGCTGCAGCGCGGCGCCGATCGAGGTCACCGAGATCGACGAGGTGTTGGTGCCGAAGATGCAGTCGGCGGCGACGATGTCCTCGAGCTCGCGGTAGAGCTTCTGCTTGGCTTCGAGGTTCTCGACGATGGCTTCGGTCACCAGCGCGGCGTCGGCGAGGTCGGCGAGCTGCTCGACGGCGATCAGGCGCGCGCCGGCGGCCTGGGCGGCCTCCGCGCTCATCTTGCCCTTGTCGGCGAGCTTGCCGAACTGGGCGCGGATGCCCTCGACCGCCTTGGCGGCGGCGCTCGGGCGGTTGTCGAGCAGCTTGACCACGTGGCCGGCGGCCGCAGCCACCTGGGCGATGCCGGCGCCCATCGCGCCGGTGCCGACCACGGCGATGACTGCGGAGGCGGGCAGGGGCGCAGCCGTTGGCGTCTGTCGGGTGTCGGTCACGCTCATTCCCCGGTGAACTTCGGTGCGCGTTTTTCCATGAAGGCGGCGACGCCCTCGGCGTAGTCCGGGCTCCAGCCCAGCTCGCGCATGAAGCCGCCCTCGAAGGAGAGCTGCTGCTCGAGCGTATGGCCGGGCGCGGCGTGCATCGCCTGGCGGGTGCGCACCAGTGCCTTGGTCGGCATGGTGGCGAGCTGCGCGGCGAGCGCATCCACCCTGGCGCCGAACTCGGCGTCGTCGTAGGCAGCCCAGATCAGGCCCCAGTCGGCGGCCTTCTCGGCGGGCAGCTTGTCGGCCAGCATCGCCAGGCCCATGGCGCGCGCCATGCCGACGCGCTGGGGCAGGAACCAGGTGCCGCCGGTGTCGGGCACCAGGCCGATCTTGCTGAAGGCCTGCAGGAAGGAGGCCGACTTCGCCGCCACCACCAGGTCGCAGGCCAGCGCCACGCTGGCGCCGGCGCCGGCGGCGATGCCATTGACCGCGGCGATGGTGGGCACGCGCAGGTTCTGCAGGCGCAGCACCAGCGGCTTGTAGTTCTTTTCGACGACGTTGCCGATGTCGGGCATCTTGCCGCCCACCGCAGCCATGTCGGGATCGGCGAGGCCCTGGCCGGCGCAGAAGGCGCGCCCGGCGCCGCTCAGCACCAGCACGCGCACGGCCTTGTCGGCCTGGACGCGGTCGAGCGCGTCACGCAACTCGGCGTGCATCTCGCCGGTGAAGCTGTTGAGCTTGTCGGGGCGGTTCAGCGTCAGGCGGGCGATGCCCGCCTCCACTGCAAACTGGATGTTCTTGTATTCCACGCGCGGCTCCTCAGACGTGATAACGACGCTGGACGACACGGAAGCGGTTGGCGACGAAGGCCGAATCCGAATAGGAGGCGTTGGCGGCGGGGTTGCCGCCGGTGCCGTGGTAGTCGGAGAAGGCCGCCGACTGATTCACGAACACGCCGCCGGTGAGGTTGATCGACAGCGCGACCTTGCTGTGCCAGGTGGCCTCGGTCATCGCGTCGATGACGTCCTGCTTCGTTGAATAGAGGCCGACGGTGAGCGCACCGTGGGTGCTCACGACGCGCTCGGACAGTGCGACCGCGGCGGCGGCGTCGGCCACCTTGACGATGAAGCTGATCGGGCCGAAACGCTCTTCCATGTAGGCCTGCTCGTCGGCGGCGTCGCAGGCCAGCAGCACCGGGGTGCGCACCTTGGCGCCGGGGAACTCGGGGTTGTCGAGCTTCTGCGAGGCGAGCACGACCTTGCCCAGCGCGCCGCTGTTGGCGATGTCGATACGCTCGGCGGTGTCGGCGGACTGGATCGCGCCGAGCACGGCAAAGGCGACTTCCGGCTTGGACAGGAAGCGCTCGACCGAGCGGGCGAGGTCGGCGCAGAACTCGTCGTAGCTCTTGTGGCCGTCCTCGGTGTCGATGCCACCGGCGGGCACGAAGATCGCCTGCGAGGTGGTGCACATCTGGCCCGAGTACAGCGACAGCGTGAAGGCGAGGTTGTTGAGCATCGCCTTGTAAGCGTCGGTCGACTCGATGACGATGTTGTTCACACCGGCGAGCTCGGCATAGACCTGGGCCTGGCGGCAGTTGTCGATCAGCCACTGGCCGAAGACGTTGCTGCCGGTGAAGTCGATCGACTTCACCGCCGGGTGGGTGGCGAGCGCCTGGGTGACGGTGCGCTGGGTGGCGACGCAGAGCGAGACCAGGTTGGGGTCGATGCCGTTCTCGGCGAGCACGGTGCGGATGGTGCGCACGGTGATCGCGGCCGGCAGGATGCCGTTGCTGTGCGGCTTGACGATCACCGCATTGCCGGTGGCGAGCGTGGCGAACAGGCCGGGGTAGGTGTTCCAGGTCGGGAAGGTGCCGCAGCCGATCACCAGGCCGATGCCGCGGCCGACGATCTGGAAGTGCTTCTTCATGACCAGCGGCGGGTTCTTGCCCTGCGGCTTCTCCCAGGTGGTCTCGGTCGGCACGAAGCTCTGCTCGCGCCAGGCGTAGGTCACGGCCTCGAGGCCGCGGTCCTGGGCGTGCGGGCCGCCGGCCTGGAAGGCCATCATCCAGCCCTGGCCGGTGGTCATCATCACCGCGTGGGCGATCTCGAAGCTCTGCTTGTTGAGACGGTCGAGGATCTCCAGACAGATGCCGGTGCGGCCGTCGGCGCCCACCGCCTGCCAGCCCTTCATCGCCTCGAGCCCGGCCGCGATCAGGGCGTCGGGGTCGCACACCGGGTAGCTCACATCCAGCGCCACGCCATAGGGCGAGGTCTCACCGCCGTGCCAGCCGGTCTGGCCGGGCTGGCCCAGTTCGAACTGCTTGCCGAGATGCGCTTCGAAGGCCCGCTTGCCCTCGTCCGGAGCCGCCTCGCCATACAGCTTGGGGCTCGGCATCTCGGGGAAGGGCGTCCAGTAGCCGCGCGTGGCGATGGCGTTGAGGGCGCTTTCGAGGGTGGCGCGATGCTTCTCGAGCAAGGGGTGGGTCATGAGTCTCTCCGGGTGGGGTGTTCTGGGTCAAACGATACAAACTTGTCTGTTGAATGTCAATCGTGTGTATCTAATATTTGTGCGCAATGTGGTGTGTGTTGTGAACTCGGGAACGCGTTTCGTAAAAAGAAAACACTGGAAAAACATGATATTGCAACGTTAAATACGGTGCAAACGCAGCATTGTGCGTGGTGAAGTGAAGCGATGTAGCGAGCTTGTCTGTTCTCATCTGATACGTAATTATTGAAAATAGTTGTCTGCGGTGTATCATGAAATGAGATGGCCGGATCGAGTTCATGGCGCCCGGATCCTGTGTGCCATGCCCTGGCCCCGGCTCCGCAATCCATTCAGGTCCCTCATGTCGCTGATTACACCCGCGCCGACGCTTCGATCCGGCGCTACCCGCAAGCACCCCGAACCGGTAGACTTCCCGCCCCCAAGCGCCGGCCGAGCCAGTCCGCCCGTGATCACCTCCATCCAAGACCGCCTCGAGGCATTTCGCAAGCAGGACCGCGTCCAGGCCGGTTCGCTGATCATCTCCGTCTTCGGCGACGCGGTGGTGCCGCGCGGCGGGCGGATCTGGCTGGGCAGCCTGATCCGCCTGCTGGCGCCGCTGGGTTTGAACGAGCGCCTGGTGCGGACCACCGTCTTCCGCCTCGCGCGCGACGAGTGGCTGGGTAGCGAGCCCTGCGGGCGACGCACCGACTACCTGCTGACGCCGTCCGGCCAGCAGCGCATCGAGGAGGCCTCGCGGCGCATCTACGCGTCCACCGCACAGGCCTGGGATCGGCGCTGGCGCTTGATCGTGGCCGTCGGGGAGCTCGCCGCGAAGGACCGCGAGCGCTTGCGCCGGGCGCTGTTCTGGCAGGGTTTCGGCACCCTGAGCGGTGACTGCTTCGTGCACCCGAGCGCCGATCTGATCACCGCCTTCGACGCGCTGGCGGGCGAGGGTCTGGGCGAGCTGCTGCCCAGGCTCAAGCCCCTGATCGCCGCCGACGCGACGCTCGGCGTGGCGGCGAGCGACGCCGAGCTGGTGCATGCAGCGTGGAATCTCGAGCGCCTGGCGGCGACCTACCGTGACTTCGTGGCGCGTTACCAGCCGGTCCTCGCGCAGCTGCGCGACGGACCGGGCGAATCGGACGACGAGCGCGCCTTCCTTCTGCGCGTGCTGCTGATCCACGACTACCGGCGGCTGCTGCTGCGCGACCCCGGTCTGCCGGACGTGCTGCTGGCCAGCGACTGGCCGGGCCAGCAGGCGCGGCTGCTGTGCCGGGAACTCTACCGCCGGCTGCTGGTGCAGTCGGAGCGCCATCTCGACGCGCATTTCCAGCTCGCCGACGGTCGGATCCCCGAGGCCTCGTCGCGGCTGCTCGAGCGCTTCCAGGACGCCGATCCGCTGCGCGCCGCCGGCTGAGCGGAGAACCGCCCTGCGCCGCCGCCGGGTGGCGCCAGGTGGTGCGGGCGGGCGGTGTCGGAGCACGGCGCCGGTCCCCGGGGTG
The DNA here is from genome assembly GCA_029286945.1 of Thauera sp. Classification (GTDB taxonomy): domain Bacteria; phylum Pseudomonadota; class Gammaproteobacteria; order Burkholderiales; family Rhodocyclaceae; genus Thauera. The sequence continues at coordinate 6,857 of JAREIX010000125.1, forward strand.
CGTGCGCGACGCTCAGGCGTCCTTCTGGCGCAGGGCGACGAGCGGCACCACGTCGGGCATGTGAATGCGCTTGCGGCCGGGTTCGACCGCCGCCAGCGGCGTGGTCTCCTGCATCGTCGCCAGGCAGCGGCGGGTGAGGTCCTGGTAGGTCGCGGTGCCTTCACTCTTCCAGCGGATCTCCTCGTCGGTCAGCGGGCGGATCACCTTCGCTGGCGTGCCGGCCACCAGTACCCGCGGCGGGATCTCCGCGCCGGCCTTGACGAAGGCGGAGGCCGCCACGATCGCCGCCTCGCCGACCACCGCGTTGTCCATGATCACGGCGTTCATTCCCACCAGCGCGTTGCGCCTCACCCGGCAGCCGTGCAGCACGGCGCCATGGCCGATGTGGCCGTCCTCCTCCACCACCGTGTCGGTGCCCGGAAAGCCATGCATCACGCAGGTGTCCTGGATGTTGGCGCCGCGCTCGAGGATCAGCCGGCCGAAATCGCCGCGCAGGCTGGCGCACGGACCGACATAGCAGTCCGGGCCGATGATGACGTCGCCGATCAGCACCGCCGAGGGGTGGACGTAGGCGCTCGGATCCACCACCGGCACGATGCCGTCGATCGCATAGACTTTCAGTTCGGTCATTGCAGTTCTCCTTCGGTTCGACTTATGTTACATATAAAGAAACGGATTCTTCAATAAGTAAATTTTAGGCGAGGCCGAGATGAGCGACGAACTCGACGGCAAGCATGGGGTGCAGTCCCTCGAGGTGGGCATGAGCATCCTGCGGGCGATGGTGGCCGGCAAGCGTTCGATGATGCTGAAGGACATCGCGCAGGCCGCCGACATGCCGCCCTCGAAAGCCCACCGTTACCTGGTCAGCCTGATCCGCAGCGGGCTTGTCGAGCAGGACCGCCTGACCTCGCGCTACGACCTCGGCTCCTTTGCCCTCAACCTCGGCCTGGTCGCCCTCGATCGTGTGGACCGCATCCGCCTCGGCCTGGCCGCGATCAGCGAGCTGCGCGACCTCACCAACGAGACCGCTGCGCTCGCGGTGTGGAACGAGCGCGGGCCGGTCGTCGTGCGCTGGGAGCGTCCGCGGCGGCCGATCACGGTCAATGTGCTCACCGGCACCAGCCTCAGCCTGTTGAGCTCGGCGGCCGGACGCGTGTTCGCCGCCTGGCTGCCGGAGCAGCAGACCGAGGCCCTGCTGCGTGCCGAGATCGACTCGGGCAGGGTTCCCGCAGGAGTGGCCACTCTGGCCGACGCGCGGCGGCTGCTGGCCGAGGTCCGGCGGCAGGGTGTGGCCGTCCTGTCCCAGGGTTACTTCGCCCGCGGCGTCGAGGCTGCCGCGGCGCCGGTGTTCAACTTCAAGAACGAAATCACCATGAGCATCGCCGTGGTCGGCGTCGAAGGCACGCTGGATCTGGGGCCCGACAGCCCGGCGCTGGCGGCGCTCAAGGCGGCATGCAGTGCGCTGTCCGCGCGGCTCGGTGCCACCGTGACGGCCGGTGCCGAGGGTCTGGGAACGGGCGCGGACGGCGGCGAGGCGGCGGACGCCGGGTCCTGAGCGGCGGCCGCTGCGGATCGGCTGCGGGCGGCGAATCGATACATATTTTTTTGTTGACTGCGTGTTTTGTATCATTTCTAATCATCGGAACAGATTCTGTATTTCAGAACCGCCGCCACCCTAGCGGCGCGCCAAGGACTCAGGCCGGACCCGGCGCACCGGCAATCGGCACCATCACAGGAGGAGACATCATGAAACTGCGTAACACCCTGCTGGCCGCCCTCGGCCTCGCCTTTGCCGCCACCGCCGCCCAGGCCGAGATCAAGGTCGGCGTCGTGCTGTCGGCCACCGGTCCGGCGGCCTCGCTCGGCATTCCGGAGAAGAACACGATTTCCTTGCTGCCCACCACCATCGGTGGCGAAAAGGTCAGCTACATCGTGCTCGACGACGCCTCCGACACCACCACCGCGGTCAAGAACGCGCGCAAGCTGGTTGCCGAGGACAAGGTCGACGTCATCGTCGGCTCCACCACCAGCCCGGCGTCGCTGGCGATGGTCGACGTCGCCGCCGAGACCCAGACGCCGATGATCTCGATGGCGGCCTCAGCCCGCATCGTCGCGCCGATGGACGACAAGAAGCGCTGGATCTTCAAGACCCCGCAGAACGACCAGCAGATGGCCTCGGCGATCATCGAGCACATGGGCGCCACCAAGGTGAAGAAGGTGTCCTTCATCGGCTTCGCCAATGCCTACGGCGAGGGCTGGTACGAGCAGTTCAAGAAGCTGGCCGAAGGCGCCGGCATCGAGATCGTCGCCAACGAGCGCTTCAACCCCGCCGACACCTCGGTCACCGGTCAGGCGCTCAAGCTGATGTCGGCCAAGCCCGATGCGGTGTTCATCGCGGGCTCGGGCACCCCGGCTGCGCTGCCGCAGAAGACGCTGCGCGAGCGCGGCTACAAGGGGCCGATCTACCAGACCCACGGCGTGGCCAACAACGACTTCCTGCGCATCTGCGGCAAG
>JAREIX010000344.1 GCA_029286945.1 Thauera sp.
CCCGCCCTACGCCAACGGCAGCCTGCACATCGGCCACGCGCTGAACAAGATCCTCAAGGACATCATCGTGCGCTCGAAGACGCTGGCCGGCTTCGACGCCCCCTACGTGCCGGGCTGGGACTGCCACGGTCTGCCGATCGAGCACAAGGTCGAGGTGACCCACGGCAAGAACCTGCCCGCGGACCGCGTGCGCGAACTTTGCCGCGCCTACGCCGCCGAGCAGATCGAGATCCAGAAGGCCGATTTCATCCGCCTGGGCGTGCTCGGCGACTGGGACAACCCCTACCGCACGATGGACTTCGCCAACGAGGCCAACGAGATCCGCGCGCTGGCCGAGATGACGAACAACGGCTACGTGTTCAAGGGCCTGAAGCCGGTGAACTGGTGCTTCGACTGCGGCTCGGCGCTGGCCGAGGCCGAGGTCGAGTACGCCGACAAGCCGTCGCCGACGATCGACGTTGCCTTCCCGGTGTCCTCCGATCACGCCGACAGGCTCGCCGCCGCCTTCGGCCTCGCCCGGCTCGACAAGCCCGCCGCCGCGGTGATCTGGACCACCACCCCGTGGACCATCCCCGCCAACCAGGCGCTCAACGCCCATCCTGAATTCGATTACGCACTCGTCGATACCGGTGATCGCCTGCTCGTGCTGGCCCAGGAACTGGTCGAATCCGCGCTGCAGCGCTACCAGCTCGAGGGCCGCATCGTCGCCACCACGAAGGGCGCCGCACTCGAGCGCATCGAGTTCCGCCACCCCTTCTTCGATCGCGCCTCGCCGGTGTACCTGGCCGACTACGTGGGCATCGACGCCGGCACCGGCATCGTGCATTCGGCCCCGGCGCACGGCGTGGACGACTTCAACTCCTGGCACGCCTACGGCCGCAGCAACGACGAGATCCTGTCGCTGGTGATGGGCGGCGGCGAGTACGTGTCCGACCTGCCCTTCTTCGGCGGCATGAACATCTGGAAGGCCAACCCGGTCATCGTCGACAAGCTCGCCGAGGTCGGCGCGCTGCTCTCGCACGGCAAGATCACCCACAGCTACATGCACTGCTGGCGCCACAAGACGCCGCTGGTGTATCGCGCCACCGCGCAGTGGTTCGTCGGCATGGACAAGGTCGCCGCCGACGGCTCCACGCTGCGCGAGCGCGCGCTGCGTGCGGTCGAGGCCACCAAGTTCTATCCCGGCTGGGGCCAGGCGCGCCTGCACGCGATGATCGCCAACCGCCCCGACTGGTGCATCTCGCGCCAGCGCAACTGGGGCGTGCCGATCCCCTTGTTCCTGCACAAGGAGACCGGCGAGCTGCATCCACGCACGGTCGAGCTGATGGAGGACGTGGCCAAGCGCGTGGAAAAGGAAGGCATCGAGGCCTGGTTCAGGCTCGACGCCGCGGAGCTGCTCGGCGCCGAGGCTGCGCAGTACGAAAAGATCAGCGACACCCTCGACGTCTGGTTCGACTCCGGGACGACGCACAAGCACGTGCTGCGCGGCTCGCACAACGACGGCCACCCCGAAGGCCCGCGCGCCGACATGTACCTGGAAGGCTCGGACCAGCACCGCGGCTGGTTCCATTCCTCGCTGCTCACCGGTTGCGCGATCGACGGCCACGCGCCCTACCGCAGCCTGCTCACCCACGGCTTCGCGGTCGATGGCGCGGGACGCAAGATGAGCAAGTCGCTCGGCAACGTGGTGGTGCCGCAGGAGGTCACCGGCAAGCTCGGCGCCGAGATCCTGCGCCTGTGGGTGGCGTCCACCGATTATTCGGGCGAGCTGTCGATCTCCAAGGAGATCCTCGACCGCGTGGTCGAGGTCTATCGCCGCGTGCGCAACACCCTGCGCTTCCTGCTCGCCAACACCGCGGACTTCGACATTTCCAGGGATGCGGTGCCGCTCGAGCAGTGGATGGACATCGACCGCTACGCGCTCGCCTTCACCCGCCAGCTGGCGCAGCAGGCCGAGGCCGACTACGCGAAGATGGAGTTCCACCGCGTGGTGCAGGCGCTGCAGGTGTTCTGCGCCGAGGACCTGGGCGCCTTCTATCTCGACATCCTCAAGGACCGCCTGTACACCACGGCCGCCGACAGCCTGCCGCGCCGCGCGGCGCAGACCGCGCTGTGGCACATCACGCAGACGCTGTTGAAGCTGATGGCGCCGATCCTGTCCTTCACCGCCGAGGAGGCCTGGGCCATCCTCAACCCG
>JAREIX010000126.1 GCA_029286945.1 Thauera sp.
CGAGCACGAGCGACGGCATCACCCGTGACGGTAGCTATACGGTCACCGGCACCGAACCCGGTGCCGTCGTCGAGTACAGCACCGACGGCACCACCTGGAGCACGACCGCCCCGACGGCCGTCGAAGGCGAGAACACGATCCAGGTCCGTCAGACCGACGTGGCGGGCAATGTCTCCGCGCCGGCCACGCTCACCTTCACGCTCGACACCACGGTCGCGGCACCGGTGATCGCGCTGACCGCCGACACGGGTTCGAACACGAGCGATGGCATCACCCGTGACGGCAGCTACTCGGTCACCGGCACCGAGCCGGGTGCGCTCGTCGAGTACAGCACCGACGGCACCACCTGGACCACTACGCCGCCGACCGCAGTCGAAGGCGAGAACACGATCCGGGTTCGCCAGACCGACGTGGCGGGCAACGTCTCCGCCCCGGCAACCTTGAGCTTCACGCTCGACACCGCGGTCGCCGCGCCGAGCATTGCGCTGGTCAGTGACACCGGCGCGAGTGCGACCGACGGCATCACGAAGACCGGCACCTACACGGTCCGCGGTACCGAGTCCGGCGCCGCCGTCGAATACAGCACCGATGGTGTTACGTGGACGACCACGCCCCCGACGGCGGTCGAAGGCGCGAACACGATTCAGGTTCGCCAGACCGACGTGGCGGGTAACGTCTCCGCCCCGGCGACGCTGACCTTCACGCTGGATACCTCGGTTGCGGCGCCGACGATCGCGCTGACCAGCGACACGGGTTCGAACACGAGCGACCGCATCACCCGTGACGGCAGCTACAGCGTGAGCGGCACCGAACCGGGCGCCATCGTCGAATACAGCCTGGACGGCACCGCCTGGACCACGACCGCCCCGACGGCCGTCGAAGGCGCAAACACGATCCAGGTCCGTCAGACCGACGTGGCGGGCAATGTCTCCGCCCCGGCCACCCTCACCTTCACGCTCGACACCGCTGCGCCCAGCGTGGCCATCACAGCTTCCGATGCGACCCTCGCCGCGAATGCGGCCACCACGCTGACATTCAAGTTCTCGGAGGCCGTGAGTGGCTTCGAGGCGGCGGATGTCAGTGCGACGGGAGGCGTGCTCAGCAACCTGACGCAAGTCGATGGGCGTACCTGGACCGCGACCTTCACCGCCAACGGGCTCGCGCCGATCTCCGTCAGCGTGCCCCAGTTGAGCTATGCCGATCTCGCCGGTAATGCCGGCGCGGGCGCCGTGCTCGAGATCAACTCGCCGCCGGTGGTCCCGCTCGCGCCGCTGCTTGCGACGCTGTCGGAGGAGGGCTTGTTCGGTGGCAACCTCGGGGGCGGCACGACTGATGCCACAGTCGCGAGCGGCCGCTTCGATCTCACCCAGGTCCGTGACGCCGATGGCGATACGCTCACTTACAGCTGGGCGCAGCCGGTCGGTGCGCTGAGCTCTGCGGGCCAGGCAATCACCTGGTCGGGTGTGGGTTCGAGCGTGCTCGTCGGCACGGCCGCAGGGCGCGAGGTGTTGCGTGCAACCATCCAGCAGGACGGGACCTACCGGATCGAGCTGCTCGACGAACTAGACCACCCGGCGGTGGGCGAAGACGTGCTGCTTGCGCAGTTCGGTGTGGCGGTGTCCGATGGCCTGGCGAGCGCGGTGATGGGCATCACCTTGCGTGTCGAGGACGATGTGCCGGTGTTCGGCACACCACAGAGCCTTTTCGCGTCGATCGAAGCGGGGCTGCCGCTGAGCGGCCAGCTGAACCTTGCGCCGGGTGCGGATGCGCTTGGCGCGCAGGTCACTGGGGTCCAGCTGCAGGTGGATGCGGGCGGCTTCATCCAGGCCACCTACCTCGATCCTTTCACGAACACCACCCGCACTGGCCCCGTCACCGTGAATAGCGGCGACAAGCTCACCTACACGTTCCAGAACGGCGTCGTGACCGCAAAGACGGCGGCGGGCGAGACGGCGTTCACGCTGAGCTTCGACGTGCAGTCCTCGTCCTACACGCTCAACGTGCTGATGAAGCTCGATCCGGCGGCGGCGATCGGCTACGGCAGTCTGCAACCCGTCACCGGAGGTATCGACAACGTGGTCGAGTTCGCGAACCCAACCCTGCCGAACCTGAGGATGGTTGCGACCGGGCTGGGCGGAAGGGTCAATTACTCGGCGAACGAGATCTGGGTCGCCGGGGGGAACAAGATCAGCACCGACGAGACCCTACGCCTCGACTTCAAGGATCCGGCCTCGGGCCAGGCGCGCATGCTCGAGGAGATCGTCATCACCACCACCGGTACCGCGCAGTGGGTGGCCTATCTCAACGGCCAGGTGGTGGGGCAGGGCAGTGGTCAGTCCGCCACCCTGACGACGATCACTGCCGACGCGATCGGCTCCACCTTCGACCGCGTCGAACTCATCGGGACGGCGGCGGGTTACGCGGTGGCGTCGGTCCGCGGCGACTATCTCGACCCCACCGTCGATTTCCGCATCCCGGTCTCGGTCAATGTCGAGGACGGCGATGGCGACGCCGCGTCGGCGTCGATGACCATCGGCTTCAGCGCCGACCGGGTCTTTGCGGGCACGGCCGCCGCCGAGTCGATCGGCGGCACCACGGGCGCCGACACGCTCGACGGCGGACTGGGTGACGATGTACTGCGCGGCGGTGCCGGCAACGACCTGCTGCTTGGCGGTGCCGGCAACGATGCGCTGCTTGGTGACGCGGGCAGCGACACGCTGCGCGGCGGCGATGGGAACGACATCCTCATCGGCGGCTCCGGCAACGACCAGCTCTGGGGCGAGCTCGGCGCCGATGTCTTCACCTGGAAGCTCGGCGACCAGGGCACGACCTCCGCACCGGCCATCGACACGGTCAAGGACTTCAGCATCGCCCAGGGCGATGCGCTGGATCTGCGCGACCTGCTGGCCGACGCCTCGGGCAGCCTCGGCAACTACCTGCAGTTCAGCTACGAGACGGCGACCAACACCACCGTGCTGGCGGTGAAGACGGACGGCGCGGCGATGACGGCGCCCGACCAGATCATCCGCCTCGAGGGGGTGAACCTGGTCGGCGGCCTGACCGACAACCAGCAGGTCATCCAGAACCTGATCAACAACGGCAAACTGATCACCGAGTGACGGTGGCCACGGCCCGCCGGGGCGTCCCGGCGGGTCATCGCAAGAGGTCGTGCATGCCCTACGTTCAACGCAAACCGAGCGGCGAGATCGCCGCCGTCAGTGACACCGCCGACGCACTGCATGTCGAGGCGGTGGCTGCCGACGATCCCGAGCTGCGGCTGTTCCTGCACAAGCTCAGCTCCACGCCTGGGCTGGCCGACACCGATCTGCAGCTGGTGCGGGTGCTGGAGGACCTGATCGACCTGCTGGTCGAGCGCTCGGTGATCCGCTTCACCGACCTGCCGGCGCGCGCGCAGGAAAAGCTCAGCGCGCGCCGCAGCGCGCGCGTGTCGATGCGCAGCCTCGACCTGCTCTCCGAGCAGGACGGGCAGATCCTGTAGCGCCTAGGCCGCGGGCAGCGTCACGCCCGGGCCGGTCATCCCATCGACGCCGAGCGTGGCCAGGGTGCCGCGCTCGGCGTCGCTGCTCACGCCCTCGGCGATCACCTTCACGCCCACGCTGTGCGCCAGCATGCACAGGCTGCGCAGCACGCTCTGGTTGCCGGTGTCGGTGTCGATGCCGCGGACCATCGCGACGTCGACCTTGATGTAGTCGAGGCCGAGGTCGTGCAGGCCGCCGATGCGGTCGAGCTCGCGGCCGCAGTGCTCGATGCCGACGCGGCAGCCGAGCGGCTTGAGCGCCTGGCACAGCTCGCGGAATTCCGCGGCGTGCTGCTTGACGCCGTACTCCGGCACCTCCACCCAGAGCTGGCGCGCGGCCTGCGGCTGCTCGCCGAGCGCGGCCAGCAGCTGGCCGCGGAAGTCGGCGTCGCGCAGCGATTCGGCCGACACGTTGATGCCGAGCGGGCGGCCGGCGGTGGCGATGTCGCGCAGCGCGAGGCGGAGCACGGTGGCGTCGATGCGGCTGATGAGCCCCAGGCGCGCGGCCCAGGGCATGAAGTAGCCGGCGCTCTGCCAGCCGCCATCCATCTGCAGGCGCACCGGCGACTCCCAGTGCAGCAGCGCGCCGTCGCTGCCGACCACCGGGAAGCGCCCGAGCTGGATGCGTTCGCCGCGGATCGCTTCGTCGAGCGCGCCCCGCCAGCCGGCCAGATCGGTGTGCGCGAGCGGCGGCCGGTCCGGGTGGGCGACGCAGATCGCGTGCGCGCCGCCCTGCTCGGCGCTTGCCAGCGCGCCGTCGGTGCGCGCGAGCAGGGCCTTGAGCGCGGTGCCGGGCGAGAAGGCGCAGGCGCCGAGCGGATAGGCCAGCTGCGCCGCGCCGTCGAGCCGGGCGTCCGCGATCGCGGCGGCGATCGTGGCCTGCATGCGCTGGGCGAGGGCGTCGGCGTCGTCGTCGCCGCTGGCGAGCAGGGCGAAGTCGGTGCCGTTGAGGCGGCCCGCCTCCCAGTCGGGCTGGCTCGCGGCCAGATGCAGCAGGTGGTGGCCGAGCGTGCGCAGCAGGGTGTCGACCGCCGGGCGGCCGAGCTGGCGGTTGAGCGCGGCGATGTCGCCGATGCGGGCGATCAGCAGGCTGCCGCCGGCGTGGGCGTCCTCGCGCGCGAGCGCGCTCTCGACGCGGCGCAGGAACTGGCTGCGGTTCATGACCCGGGTGAGTTCGTCGTGCTGGCTCTGGAAGCGCAGCGCCTCGAGGCGCTCGGACTCCTCGCTCAGCATCATCCGCACCCGGCCCGACAGCGCGTTCATGGCGCCGACCACGCTGCGGAACTCGAGCGTGCGCGGCACGCGCGTCGTGACGAAGCGACGCTCGCCGATCGCGGTGGCCTGGGCGACGACGTCGTCCAGGGGGCGCAGGATGCGCTTGAGCAGCAGGGTGCCGAGCGCGCCGCAGGCGATGCCGCCGGCGGCGAACCACAGCAGCAGCTCGCGCGTCGAGTGCCACAGCGACTCGTAGGCGTAGCGTTCATGGCTCTCGACGTGCAGGGTGCCGAACTGGTGCCAGCCGTCCTGCACCTGCGCCACGCCCGCCGGCGCAGCGAGCGGGATCAGCGCGCGGAACCAGTCGGGCACCCCGTCGGCGGTCATGTCCGACACCTGTTCGGCGATCACGCCGCCCTTCGGGTCGACCAGACGGATCAGGCGGTAGTGGCCGGTGTCCATGCGCGCGGCGAGCTGCAGCTCGACGCTCACCGGATCCTTGGGCAGGTGCGACAGCACCAGCGCCAGGCTGCCGGCGTTGTCGATGTTCTTCACCGTCAGCGCCTGCACCAGGTGGTCGCGCGTCGACAGCGTGCCCACCACCAGGCTGCCGCCGAGGGCGAGCAGGGTGAGGCACAGGGTCGCGATCCAGAGTTGCTTGATCAGGGACATGTTCGGAGGCTCCGGGCAGGGCGTGAGGGATTCATCTGGGGAGTTCGAGGCCTTCGCTGCGCATGCGCTGCAGCACGCTGCGCCAGCGCGACAGGCGCGCGGTGGGGTCGGCGGACGAGGTGGTCGCCCCCTGAACCCACAGGCCTTCGCTGGTGAAGCTGAAGACCGGGAAGAGGTCGGGGCGGCGGCTGGCGGGGCGGATCTCGCCCACCAGGTTGTCGAGGATGAGCGGCTCGGCGTCGGGCGTCGGGTAGTAGCCGACCACCATGTGGGCCTGCGACAGCGTGCTCTGCGGACCGCCGATGCGGGCGCGGACGTAGATCAGGCGCAGGCGCTCGGAAGGCACGCCGGCCACCAGCAGGCTGGCGTACTTGGCGATCGCGAAGTCCTCGCAGTCGCCGGCGCCACGGGCCAGGGACTCGAGCGGCGTGGCCCAGTAGTCGGCCTCCTTCCACACCACGCTGTCGTCGTCGAAGCGCAGGCGGCGGTTGAAGAAGGTGTTCACCCGCGCCAGCCGTCCGGACTCGTCGCCATCGGCGTCGCCGAGCAGGCCGCGCCAGTCGCGCACGACCGCCGCCACCGTCTCGCCGTAGCGTGCGCGGGCGATGTCCTCCATGCGCGCGCCGTCGGTCGCCGCCAGCACGAGCGGCAGCGCACCGGCAAGCAAGGCGAGCGCGGCAGCCTGGCACAGTCTGCGGAGGGGCGGGCGACGGGAAGGGGGCATGGGGCGCGGCAGGAAAGCTGCCCCGGATTATGGGCGATCCGACCCTGCCGAACCCACCACAGGACGCCGCCGGCGTGACCTGGCGCACGGCCGCGGGAACAAGTTGGCGGCGCTTGTGGAAAGCATCACTGAGCGCAGCGCGCGCGTGCCCGGCCGCCGCCGGAATCCTGCTCTAATCGCGGCGAGGCGGACGTTCGACCCGCACAACCGAAGAACTGGAACACAAGAATGGACAAGAACAAGCTCTTCCGCCGTACCTGCGTGATCGCGGTGCTGTGCGCGCTGCACGGTGCGGCGTTGGCCGAATCCCTGCCCTCGGCGCTGCGCGAGGCGGCGCTCAAGGCGGTGGGGACCAACCCCGAGGTACAGGCGCGCTGGCATGCCTTCCAGGCCGCCGGCGCCGAGCAGGACGTCGCCCGCGGCGGCTACCTGCCGCGGCTCGACCTCGACGCCGGCATCGGCCGCGAGCGCCAGGACCGGCCCGGCCAGGCCACCGACAATTACACGCACCGCGGCGCGGCGCTCACGCTGCGACAGATGCTGTACGACGGCTTCCTCACCCGCAGCGAGGTGTCGCGCCTGGGCTTCGCCCGTCTGGCGCGCTATTACGAGGTGGTCGATGCCTCCGAGTCGGCCGCGCTCGAGACCGTGCGCGCCTACGCCGACGTGCTGCGCTACCGCGACCTGGTGCAGCTCGCCAAGGACAACTACGTCGAGCACCGCCGGGTGTATGACCAGATCGCCGAGCGCACCGCGGCCGGCGTCGGGCGCCGGGTCGACCTCGAGCAGGCCAGCGGCCGCCTGGCGCTCGCCGAGTCCAACCTGCTGACCGAGGCCTCGAACCTGCACGACGTCAGCGCGCGCTACCTGCGCCTGGTCGGCGAGGCGCCGGCGGCCGCGCTGCCGGCGCTGCCCGAGGCGCTCGCCGGTACCGCGGGCCTGCCGCCGACGGTGGCGGACGCGGTGAAGACGGCGCTCGGCGCGAGCCCCGCGCTCAACGCCGCGATCGAGAACGTGCGCGCCGGCCAGGCCGAGATCGACGCCCGCCGCGCCGCCAACCAGCCGCGCGTGGACCTGCGCGCGCGCCAGGCGGTGGACCACAACCTCGACGGCGTCGATGGCCGCTCGCGCGATGGCGTGGTCGAGGTGGTGCTCAACTACAACCTGTTCCGCGGCGGCTCGGACCAGGCCCGCATCCGGCAGGCGGCCGAGTCCCTGAACCAGGCCCGCGATCTGCGCGAGAAGGCCTGCCGCGACATCCGCCAGACGCTGACGATCGCCTACAACGACAGCCAGCGCCTGAAGGAGCAGCTCGGCTACCTCGACCAGCACCAGCTGTCGATCGCCAAGGCGCGCGAGGCCTATCGCCAGCAGTTCGACATCGGCCAGCGCACGCTGCTCGACCTGCTCGACACCGAGAACGAATACTTCCAGGCCCGCCGCGCCCACGCCAGCGCGCGCTACGACCTGGCCATCGCCGAGGCGCGCGCGCTCGCCGGCATGGGGCGCCTGCTCAACCGCCTCGAGGTGGCGCGCAGCGACCTGCCGGCGGCGAGCGAGATCGGCCAGGACCGCAGCGGCATCGATCCGGCCGAGCTGTGCCCGGCCGAGGCGCCGACGCCGCTGCAGATCGACAAGGACGCGCTGTTCGCCGAGGCGATGCGCGAGGCCGGCGGCGGCCGCGCCGCGCCGTCGGCCGCGCAGCCGCCGGCCGTGCGCTGAGCGTTCGCCGGGCGTCTCGGGTGCCCGGTTGCCCGAGCCGCTGAGCCGCCCCCGCCGTCAGCGTCCGCGGAACACGGGTGGACGCTTGGCGAGAAAGGCGTCGAGGCCTTCGCGGTAATCCTCGGTGGCGAGGAAGGCGAAGGCCTCGCGCTTTTCCGCGTCGCTCAGGGCGCCCCCCTGCATCAGCCGCTTCACCCACTGCTTGTGCCAGCGCGCCACCTGCGGCGCGCCCGCGCAGATGCGCGCGGCGCAGGCGGCGGCCTCCTCGAACACCTTCTCGTCGTCCACCACGCGCGACAGCAGCCCCTTCTGCAGCGCCTCGCGCGCCGACAGGATGCGTCCCTCGAGCAGGATCTCCAGCACCACCGCCGGCCCCACCAGCGCCAGCAGGCCGGCCATCTCCCCCGGATACATCGAGAACCCCAGGCGGTTGATCGGCGCGCCGAAGCGTGACGATTCGCCGCCGATGCGGATGTCGCAGCAGCCGGCGATCTCCAGGCCGCCACCGATGCAGGCGCCGCGGATCGCGGCCACGGTGGGCACGGCGCAGTCGCGGATCGCCTCGAGCGCGCCCGCCACCAGCTCGTCGTGATAGTGCAGCGCGTCGTCGACGGTGGCGCGCACGCGCAGGAACTCCTCGATGTCGCCGCCGGCGGCGAAGGCGTCGTCGCCGGCGCCGCGCAGGATCACGCAGCGCACGCTGTCCTCGCCCGCAATCCGGGCCATGGCCGAGGACAGGCCGCGCCACATGGCGGCATTCACCGCGTTGAGTTTGGCCGGGTTGTGCAGGGTGACGGTCGCCAGTCCGTCGCCGATCTCGAGGTCGATACGTATGCTCATTGGAAGGGCCGTTTTCGATAAATAAAATTTTTCCATACGGATGTGTATGGAGTCTTATGGATGATATATCATCCGCTCGCCTGACACGGCCGCGACAGACGGAACGACGGGCAGGAGGAAGGTGGAGGCAGCATATTCGTGCGTTGCTTATCCAAGGGAGGGAGAAAGTGTCTAGCTCGATGTATGCGCATATCCGGCGCAATCCGCGCTTCGCGGAACTGGTGGCCAAGCGGACCCGCTTCGCTGGCGTCCTGGCGGCGATCGTCCTGATCGTCTTTTATGGCTTCGTGCTGCTCGTGGCCTTCGCGCCCGAGCTCATCGGCAAGCGTCTGTTCGAGGGCAGCAACCTGACCTTCGGCATCCTGGCCGGCCTGCTGCAGTTCATCTTTTTCTGGGTCCTGACCTTCGTGTACGTGCGTCGCGCCAACGGCGAGTTCGACGACATCAACAAGGAACTGGTCAAGGCCGCCTGGAAGGAGGAGAAATGATGAACGTCCGCATGCATTCCCGTATTGGCGCCGGCCTGCTGGCCCTGGCCGCCAGCCCGCTGGTGCTCGCCGCCGGTCCCGCGATGGACGCCGCCGAGAAGCAGCCGCTCAACCTCCACGCCATCGGCATGTTCTTCGTG
>JAREIX010000127.1 GCA_029286945.1 Thauera sp.
CGCCATCATCCGCGACCTGCAGGGCGGCGCCGACATGCTGCGCCGCGACAACCTCACCCTGGCCGACGACCAGCAATCGCTGCGCGCCATCCTCGCCCAACTCGAGCGCCAGGTCGAACTCGGCCGCATGATCGACCGCCGCCTCGCGCGCGAGGCCGCCTCCGCCAGCCTGCCCGCGCCGCGGCGCGCCTTCGTCGAGGAAGAGCTCCTCTTCCCGCTGCGCCAGCGCATCGTCGACCTGCAGCAGCAGGTGGCGGTGAGCCAGCAGGGCGTGCTCGCGCTCGAGGTCGTCATCCGCAACAACCGCGAGCTCGTGCGCGGCGTCGATCGTGCGATCAACGTCACCGTGTCGGCGCTCAACGTCGCCGTCACTGTCGCGCTCGGCCTGGCCAACCAGCGCCTGGTGCTCGACCGCGTCGCCGCGCTCAACCAGACCACCTCGGCGCTCATCGCCGGCACCGCGCAGGCGCTGCGCACCCAGGGCGTGGACATCCAGACCCGTGCCTCCTCGGCCATGCTCGACATGGGCCAGCTCGAACAGGCCTTCGCCGACGTGATCGGCGCCATCGACGACCTGTCGCGCTACCGCCGCGAGGCCCTGCCCAGGCTCGATGCCCAGATCGACCGTCTCGCCGCGCTGGCCCGGCAGGGAGAACAGGCCATCCGCCGCATGGACGAAGGCAATCGCGCCGATCCCCAGCCCTGACGACACACGCACCCGAATCCCCGCAATGAACATCAGGCCGCAACACACCACCAGCCAGGACGGCTGGGTCGAGGGCCGCCTCGGCCGCCTCTTCGTCCGCCGCTGGGCGCCCGTCGAATCCTCGCCGCGTGCGCCGATCGTGCTTCTGCACGACTCGCTCGGCAGCGTCGAACTGTGGCGCGGCTTTCCCGCCGCGCTGTGCAAGGCCACCGGGCGCGAGGTGGTGGCCTACGACCGTCTCGGCTTCGGCAAGTCCGATCCGCATCCGCGCACGCTGGCGCTGGACTTCATCGCCAGCGAGGCCGCCGGCGACTTCGCCGCCGTCATCGGCCAGCTCGGCATCGCGCGCTTCGTGGTGTTCGGCCACAGCGTGGGCGGCGGCATGGCGGTGAATTGCGCCGCGCACCACGGCGCGGCCTGCGTCGCCTTGACCACCGAATCCGCCCAGGCCTTCGTCGAGGACCGCACCATCGCCGGGCTGGAGGACGCGCGCGCGCTGTTCAGGGACCCCGGCCAGGTCGATCGCCTGAAGCGCTACCACGGTGACAAGGCGCGCTGGGTGCTCGACGCCTGGATCGAGTCCTGGCTGGCCCCCGCGTTTGCGAGCTGGTCCTTGCGGCCCGTACTGCCGCAGGTGGACTGCCCGGCGCTGGTCATCCACGGCGTCGACGACGAGTACGGCTCGGCCGTGCATCCGGCGCTGATCGCCGAGCTCAGCGGCGGCCCGGCGCGGCTGGAACTGATGGCCGATACGCGCCATGTCCCCCATCGCGAACGCGAGGCCGAGGTGGTCGCCATGGTGCGCGCCTTTCTCGACACGCTGCCCTGACTGCAAGCGCCCGCCCGGGGCGCGCACGCTTGCTATAAGTAGAGGGTGCAGCGCGCAGGCTGCGAGGCTTCTGGGGAGACCGATCATGGAAAACGCACTGGCCGGCAAGCGCGTCCTCATCACCCAGGCGGATGCCTTCATGGGCCCCGTGCTGTGCGAAGTCTTCGCCGAGCAGGGGGCGGAGGTGATCGCTAGCGCCGATGACCTTGCCGTGGTGGATGCGGCCGAGCGCGTGGTGCGCGCGGTCGGGCACATCGACGTCGTGGTCGCCAACCTGGCCATCAAGGCCCCATCGACCGCCGCGCTCGAGGTCGCCGATGCCGAATGGCGCGACGTCTTCGCCGCGCTGGTCGACCCGCTGCCGCGCCTGGTGCGCGCCGCCGCGCCCGCCATGGTCGAGCGCCGCGCCGGCAAGATCCTGGTGATGGGCAGCGCGTCGGCCCTGCGCGGCATGAAGCGCGCCTCCACCTACAGCGCCGCGCGCGGGGCGCAGCTGGCCTACGTGCAGGCGATCGGCGTGGAACTGGCGGCGCACAACGTGCAGGTCAATGCCGTCGCGCAGAACTTCGTCGACAACCCGACTTACTTCCCGCCAGAGGTGCAGGCCAACCCGCGCTTCCAGGAGCGGCTGGCGCGCGAGGTGCCGCTGGGCCGGCTGGTGTCGGCGCGCGAGGACGCGCTGTTCGCCGCCTACCTGTGCAGTGATGCAGCGGACTGCTTCGTCGGCCAGGTTTTCCCGGTCTGTGGCGGCTGGGTGGGGCGGTAGGCGAGGCCTGGCGCCGTTGCGCTACACCGCTGCGCCGCCGGGCGGCCAGTCGGGCAGGGCGGCGGGCAGCAGCCCGCGCAGGCCCTGGGTGAGCGTGCCCGCACGCTCGAGCTCGCCCGCCACGCGCTCGACCGCGGCCCAGACATCCGGCCGCTGCAAGGTGCGCACCGTCAGCGCCGCGGCGTGTTGAAACGCGTCGCGCGCCGGCAGCAGCCAGGACAGATCCTCCGCCTGCCGCACTTCATCGAACTCGCCGGTCGGGCACAAGCGCACCGCCTCGCCCCGGAAGATCTGCTCGGCCGCCGGCCCGGCCATCAGGCCCACCATCTGCGCACGGATCTCGCGCTGCAGTCGCGCGCTGAAGCCTTCCACCTGCGCCCGCCCCTCGGGGCGCTGCAGCAGCTGCGGGTGACCCTTGCCGTGCGGATGCAGGCAGCCCTCGTTCATCAGCCAGCGCAGGAATTGCCGCGGCAGCACCAGGTCCGCCTTCTCGCACAGCCCCCACAGGCCGGTGCACATGCGTCCGTTACGGATGTCGGTGCGCCAGGCCGCGGCGCCTTCGTCCGCGACCGCCAGCCGATGGACCGACACGCCGCCCAGCGCGAACGCCACCGCGTGGCCGGCCTCGTGGATGCAGGTGGCGCGGCGTTGGGCGGGGGTCAGTGTGGTCATGGTCGTGGCCGATGTCGGTTGTCGGGACACCGCTAGAATTCATCGGGCCACCACGTCCAGGCGCGGCACCACTTCATCGTCGTCATCGTCATCGTCGGGCAGCAGCTCAAAGGCCTTGAAGACCGCACGCTCGATGCGCCTGGCCAGCGCCTCGTCGCTGAAGACTCCGGGATACGTCTTGCGCAGCTTGTCGCTGACCTTCATGTTGGTCACCAGGGATCGGATGATCGTCGCATAGTCCTCGTCGCGGCCCTCGATGATTTCCTTGAGGCTGTCGCGCGCGGTGTCGTAGCGCAGCAGGTACACGGCCTCGTCCTTGAGCCCGTGCAGGATCGAGTGCCGGATGACGTCGACCAGGTACTCAGACTGGAAGGTGAGGTCGGCATAGCGCCAGGTAGCGAGGCCCCGGTTCCAGTCGGCTACGTGCAGGTTGGACGCGACACCATCTTCGTATCGCACGGTCGCGCCAAACTTGCACACCGAATTCATTGTGGCCATCAGCGGCCGCGACAGGTGCTCCAGGGCGTTGTCGTAGGCGGCGCGCCGCATCGCGTTCTCACTGATCACCGCCGAGACCGGCAGGATCACCGGTGCTGGCAGGAAGCCATCGCGGCGAAGGATGTCGTTGATCAGGAAGCGCGAGAGCCGGCCATTGCCGTCACCCAGCGGGTGGATGTAGACGAAGCCAAAGGATAGGGCCGCCGCTCGCAGCAGCGGGTTTTGCCCACGGGTGCGCCGCTCGAATGCACGCAGTCCCTCCATCATCTCGGCCACCATTTCATGGTGCGGCGCCAGATAGTCGATCACGGGCTCGAAGATCGAGTTGGTGTGCCCGACAAAAACCGGGGACCGGCGAATGCCCAGCGTGGCGCCCACCATCTTGTCGCCCACGATGGCCCGCTGAATCATCAGCATCCCCTCTTCCGTGAGGGCGGACTCGATGTTGCCGCAGTGCGTGCTCATGGCGCGCGCCAGGCGGCGGATGCGGTCCTCTTCTTTACCCTCGGACTCGATGGAAAAGCTGGCCTTGCTCTCCTTGACGGTCAGCCAGTTGACAGCACGCTCGATCGTCTCGAGCCCGAACTGATCAACCATGTTGTCGATCTCGGCGCGCAGTGGCGCCGGATCAGCCGGGCCCTGCGCCCCAAAAGCGACCATCGGGCAAAAGGAGCGGGTGCCCGGCAGGTTGTTGTTGATGCGCCAGCGGCGGACCTTGTCCGACACCGTCGCGGTGAGGTACCGGGACGAACGGAGCAAGTCGACGTAGTTCCCGCCGGCGTCGCCCACCCCGTCCAGGATGGAATCGGTGAGCCACTCATAGAGGAAGCCGCTGCGGCGCGCGTACGCACCCGTGGGCTCTTCCAGCGCCCATTTGGCGATGGGCTCAGGTCCGGTGACCTCGAAGAGACGGTGGAGAAAGTCCAGATCGACGCCCTCATACTTGAGCGCAAACGTCAGGTGTGCGCTCAGCGTCGTGTCCGGCTGGTAATGTGCTGGGTACGTCTCGACCGTGAAGCCGTTTGACGCCGCGCTGGAGCGCGCTGAGCCGATGACGCTGCGGACCCGAAAGGGCTGCACCGGCGCCACGTCATACGCCTCCGACAGCCACTTATATCCGGCGTATCGATCTACATTTTGCATACGGCGACCTTAAAACAGTTATTTGCGCCATCTTCTGCTCTAAAACGTTTACGGTCAAACGGTGCGCGTCGAAGTCCGCTCCAGGCCGACCAACATAGCCGTCGGCACAGTCCCGGCCATGTTCATGGGGCAGGGCCCCGATGCCTGCGTCGGGTGAAATCTGTCGGTCCCATAAGGAATCGCATCAGCATGAAGCTTTGCACATCGAGAAGGCGCTCATAAGGCGAGATGCGTTGGACTACCTTCGTGAAGCCTATGTCAGGTTCGCCCGAAAAGGGATAAGTCCGACATTGTGGTCCTGTCCGCGGAATACGCCGCGGTTCGCGCCCGACTCCGCCGTCTATACTCGACGCATAGTCGAATTCGATAGGTGATCCATGCAGCCGAAAACAGTCGTCCGGGTCGAGGCCGAAGAACCCGCCAAACGTCTCGCCGTCCTCATCGACGCGGATAACGCGCAGGCCGGGGTCATCGAGGGCCTGCTCGAGGAGGTCGCGCGTTTCGGCGAAGCCACGGTCCGGCGGATCTACGGCGACTTCACCTCGCCCACCAGCGCATCGTGGAAGAAGGTCCTGAATCGCTACTCGATCAAGCCCGTCCAGCAGTTCGCCTACACGACGGGCAAGAACGCGACCGACAGCACCATGATCATCGACGCGATGGATCTGCTCTACACACGCCGCTTCGATGGCTACTGCCTGGTAACCAGCGACAGCGACTTCACCGGCCTGGCCGTGCGTCTGCGGGAAGAAGGCCTGCTGGTCTATGGATTCGGCGAGCAGAAAACGCCCGAGGCATTCCGCAACGCCTGCCACAAGTTCATCTTCACCGAAGTGCTGCGCAAGCCGGCTGCTGCGGCTGAAGCCACTGCGTCGGCGAACGGATCATCGCCCGCGGTCGAGGCCCCCGAGGCGACCCCGGCGTCGGCTAGCGCGCTCGCGCGCCCGGCTTTTCCGACCGACTTTCTGATGGAAGCGCTCGAGAAATCGGCAGACGATTCCGGATGGGCTCACCTCGGGACATTCGGCAGCTATCTGCAGAAAATCCAGCCGGATTTCGATTCGCGGCTTCACGGGTACAAGAAGCTGTCTGATCTGGTACGAGGGCGGGAGGATCTGTTCGTGACCGAAGAGCGGGGCGCGCCGGGTGGGACGAGCAAGGTGCTTTATATTCGGGCGAAGAACAAACGGTAGAGGGTGGAGGTGTTCAACGCTAACTCGCACATTCGGCCAGAAGCTGCCACCGAAAGTTTGTGGCCGTAAGAAGCTATTCAATATCTTAAAAAGGTATGCTGTGGGCGTTTCCAGCATGCTGAGTTTGCCTGTCTGTTGCTTTGAACGAATGAAACCCAATATAGCAATAAGTCTCTGTTAGGCTAATAAAAGGAAAAGACGATGGCAGATAATTGTGAAAAGTGTGGAAAGAATATTGGTCTATTTTCTACAATCGAGATTGAGGGGCAAAGGTACTGTGTTGAATGTTCTAAGAAAGTTAAGGCAGATAATGAAATATACATCCCGGAAATGGATGAAATTCATAGAGCATTAAGCGCGCTTCTTACACAAGATCCGGACACAAAGAAACTTTTTAAAGAAGGCAGCCGAACATATGTAAAAATATTTGGGGGTGATATTAATAACTTCATCAATTTGAACTCGAATTTAATTCAAGCAAGCATACTTCTGAAAATTCTCGAAAAAATTGAACGGATTGAACAATATATAGAAAAACGTGATAAATAAGGGTGATCGACTTTGAATCAGAGAGAAAAACAACTTATCAGCGAGTTTTTTTCTTGCGCTTCAAGGCTGAATGATGCAGGCATTGTTCGCTCGGATAAACTATTGGGAGATATTGGTGAGTGGCTATGCGTGAAAGAATATGGCCTTGTTCTTGCTAAAAGTGGTAGAAACAAAGGGTTCGATGGTTGTATCGGAGATAGCAGAATTCAAGTGAAAGTGCACAATGCCCCGGTAGGGAAAAATATCTCAGTCGGGGATCCTGATAACTATGACGAGCTAATCATCCTCATTGGTCCTCGGAGCAGCCTCAGAAATTTTGACAATCAGAGCTCTTTTCATGTGTACCGCTTTTCATCTGATGAGGTAAAGAAAGCCATGGAAAGGCCGTCCGGATTCTATTGTGCAAGAGGCGTTCTCGAGAATAGGAAATATGATTCAATCGCTTTGTAAGCCTAACATGGCGCTACGCTCGGACGGCAATTACGCTGCGCTTGATTGCAGCCGGTGAGCTTGGCCTTTAGACCGCAGAACCGCAGAAACCACATGCCGCGCAAACCACCCCCCATCGAAAGGCAGTTGATCCTAGCGTGCGACCAGCGTCGGAAGTACGGATCACGATTAACCTTTCAAGTGCAACGGTCCGCGTATATTGGTGACCTTGAGAACGTGACACTGATGCTCGTAGATGGAACCTTAGCCACTATTCGACCGGACCGGTTGCTTGAATGGGAGAGCGGAAAGCGCTACGAAATAGAGACTGTTGGGTTTTCGACTGCTAGCGAGGCCGAGGCCGCCGGTATGCAAATGGCTCAAGCGCTTCTGCTATGTGCCATTAGTCTAGATTTTGGACTGCGCCTCAGCTATCACTCACACGAACCCCCTACCGTTTTTGATAGGACGGTAAGTACGGGGGCGTTTATGTCGGGAGAAGCCTATGTATCGTGGCCACAGAAGATTGTTCTCGACGAGTTTGCTAAGGCCATTGCTGAACCAGTCAGAGACAGGAGACTTCTGCTCTCCATGGAACTCTTTGCCGCGGCTGCGCTCGAGTCAAATGATAGGGCGCGCTTTGTGATGGCCGTTTCCGCACTAGAACCTCTCGCGCAGCAAGAATCAATGGGTCCTGAAGTCGCGCGCGCGGTTGACACGCTTTGCACACAATTCGACGCGGATGCATCGGTTCCTCAGAATCTAAGGCAGTCAATCCGCGGACGACTTCTTCAGCTCAAGCGCGAGTCAATCCGCCAAGCGCTAAAGCGACTGTGTGAAAAGTGGTTCCCCTCAGAGCCTAATGCCTGGCAAAACATAGACCGTGCGTACGCACTTCGAAGCGAACTTTTGCACGAGGGCCGCCCCAACGACCTAGATGTTCTCCTTCACGAAGAGACACGAAGCATTGCGAAGTACCTTCGCCGCATTTATCAGCATGAGTACGGGTACCCCCTGCATGTGCTAACTGAGGTCTAAGACATCCATCAACATGAACGTTGCGCTATGAGGCCGCGCAGCGCTGGTTACGTCAGACGTCAGAACGACAGCTTTCCTAAGAGCTCTGCGGCAGCAGTGGGTGGTCAGCCGCCAGACCAGACCCCGAAGCACCTTGCCGCTGGCGACATCCATGCCGCGCTCGTCTGCCAGGTCGCTGACCTGATGCCCTGCCAGGCGTTCCCGTCACTGCCCCACAAGGAATCGCATCAGCATGAAGACCCTGAATATCCTGTGGCAGCGACTCGTCACGCCCGAGGGGGAGACCTGCGAGCGGTGTGGAGGCACACAAGCGGCCATCGCCCAGGTGATCCCGAAGCTTCGGGAAGCGCTGCGGCCGTTGGGCATCGAGCCGGTTCTGGAAGCGCGGGAGATTGCACTCGACGCATTCAAGGGGATGCCATCCGAATCCAACCGGATCTGGATTGCCGGGCGCTCGATTGAAGACTGGCTCGGCGCGAGCGTTGGCAAGAGCACCTGCTGCTCGGCCTGCGGCGGCGCGGCGTGCCGGACCTTGGAAGTGGGAGCGGAAACCTTCGAGGCGATTCCGGAAGAGTTGATCCTCAAGGCCGCGCTGCTTGCCGCGTCCGCATCCCTGGGCGCTGCCAGCGACGCAGCGGCCGCGCCGGGTGTGCGCAAACCGGGGTGCTGTGGCGATGCCTGATCGGCACACGCCCGACAAGCGACGGCCCGATCCGGTCGCGCGCTTTCTCTTTGCCCTCATCAGCCTGACGGTCGTGGCCTTGGGGGTGCTGGCGGTCGTCACGGAGTTTGCGCCGGCGCGTTCGACGCGCTTCGGCATGGCCGGGCCGCTTTTCGACGGCGATGCGGTGCACTTCGGCGTGACGATGATCTTCGTCGGGCTCGCGCCGCTCGGGTTCTTCGCCAGGACGGCGCGGGGCGCGGGCTGGTGGGCGGGGGGCTGCATGGCGCTGGCCCTGCTCACCCTGTTCGTTGGCCTGAGGCTCGTGCCCTGAGCCTCGCGCCGGCGTACCGAACTTACTGCACGCGCACTTCGACCCGACGCGCCTCGGCGGCATCGGTGCCGCCCAGGGTGACGGCGGGGCGGCGCATCAGCACGCGCTCGGCCGCGACGCCGGCGGCGATCAGCGCCTGGCGCACCGACAGCGCACGGTTCTTCGCCACTTCGGCATTGATCGCGGCGCCGCCGGTTTCGTCGTGGAAGCCGGACAGCAGCGCGCTGGCCTGCGGCGCGGCGGCGAGTGCGGCGACCACGGTGGCGATCTGCGCGGGCGCGGTGGCCGGCAGTGTGCTCTGGCCGAGGTCGAAGTGGATCTTCACCAGCGGCGCGCCCACTTCGGCGACATCCACGAACGCGACCTCGCCTGCACCGGTCGCGGCCACCGCCGGCGCGGCCTGCTTTCCGCCCAGTTGGTTGGCGGCCAGGCCGATGACGAAGGCGATGACCAGCGCGATGATGCCGAACACCACGCCCATCACGACGTTGAGCTCGCTGTCTTCCTGATCGAACAATCCTGGCGCGGTTTACAACATGGTCAACGAGAGCCAGAATAGCGCTGTAGTTGACCATGTGAGGAAGGTGCGAACATGAAAACCGCTTCCGTCGCCGAGACCAAGTCCCACCTTTCCAGCCTCATCGCTGACGTCGAAGCCGGCAACGACGTGCTGATCACCCGCCGCGGCCAGGCGGTTGCGCGTCTGGTGGCCGAACCGGGCGCGGGTGGCTACGGCTGGGCGGCGCTGCGCGCGTGGGTCGAGGCAGAGCCAACAGCAGGCCCCACCGTTGCCCAGATGCGCGAGGACGACCTGCTGTGATCTATCTCGACACCTCGGTCGTCGGCGCGCTGTTCTTTCGCGAACCGGGTGCGGCGCGCGTGCTCGACCGCCTGGAGCCCCTTCGCCGCGAGGGCTTGGTGATCTCGGCTTGGACGCTCACCGAAATGGCCAGCGTTGGCGGCATCAGGCAGCGCACCGGCGCCATCGACGCGGCAACGCGGCAACAGGCGCTGGCCCACTTCCAGCGCTTCGTCTCGGCCGAATTGCGCACCGTCGAGGTCGAGCCGGCCGATTTCCGCACCGCCGCCGTGTTCATCGACGCGCCGCTGGCGCTGCGCGCGGGTGATGCGCTGCACCTGGCGATCGCACACCGGCTCGGCGCCCGGTTGGCCAGTCTCGACCGCCGGCTGAACGAGGCGGCCGTCTTTCACCATATCGCTTGCGAAGACATGCTCGCGTAGCCGAGCTGTGAGCGGCGCGCTCAGTCCCGCAGGAACAGCTGCAGCAACTCATTCAGGAACCGCCGCCCCTGCAGCGTCGGCCGCAATTGTCCCTCTGCCGTATCGAGCAGCCCGCGCTCGCGCGCCCGCGCCAGTTCATCGGTGACGGCCTCGATCGGCACGCCGGTGCGCGCGGCGAACAGCTTGGCGGGCACGCCCTCGGTGAGGCGCAGCGCGTTCATCATGAATTCGAAGGGCAACTCCGCCACCGACACTTCGCGCGCTTCCTGGATGAAATCCCCGCGCGCCGCGCCTTCGAGGTAGCGCCCCGGGTGCTTGTGGCGCATCTCGCGGCGGATGCCTTCATGGCTGGACAGCTTGCCATGGGCGCCGGGGCCGATGCCGAGGTAGTCGCCGAAGGTCCAGTAGTTGAGGTTGTGGCGGCTCTGCTCGTGCGGGCGGGCGAAGGCGGAGGTCTCGTAG
>JAREIX010000345.1 GCA_029286945.1 Thauera sp.
CGAATACTCCCCCAAGGCGCTGCTCGAGCTCGTCTTCGACGTGTTCGGCGACAAGGAGGTGCTGGACAACTACCAGGCCGCGCGCGAGGAGCAGAAGTCGGCCGAGCGCGAGCTCGGCGAGCTCGGCATCGACCTCGAGCGCCTGAAGACCCAGGCCGAGGAGAAGAAGGCCGAGGCCAATCGCTTCCTGGAGTGGAAGCAGCTCGCCGACGAGGCCCAGGCCCTGGAAGCCGAGATCGTGCCGCGGCTGGAGATCGCCGAGCTCGAGCGCGAGATCGCCGCCGAGCGCGAGGCGCTGCAGCGCGTCGGCCGCGAGCGCGCCGAGAAGCTCGTCGAGCAGCGCGAGTCGCGCCAGCGCCTGGACACGGTGCGCGCCGAGCAGGAGCGCGCGCAGGCCGAGCGCAAGCGCCTGAAGGACGCCGATGCCGCCACCGAGCAGCACTACCTCGCCGCCCACGACCGCGTGCGCGATCTGGAGAAGCTGCTGGAGGAACGCGACATGCTGCGCGCCCAGCTCGCCAGCGAGCACGGCGCCGATGCCGTCGCGCTGGAGAAGGAGCACGAAGCGGCCGACGCCGCGTTGGCTGGACTGCGGCGCAAGGAACGCGAGCTGGTCGCCGCCTTCGAGGAGAAGACCGACACCCTGCGCGGCGAGCGCAACCGCGCCGGCCCGCCGGGCGACGGCGAAGTCGCGCGCTTCCGCGTCAAGCTCACTGCAGACGGGATCGCGCACAAGAGCCTGGCCGAGGTGGTGGAGGTCACCGACCCCGCCTGGCAGGCTGCGCTCGAGGCCATCCTGCGCCCCTACCGTCATCTGATTCTGCTCGAGCGCGAGTCCGACCGCCACGCCGCGTGGGCGCTCGGCGAGCGCGAGCGCTTCCGCCACTTCATCGTGCCCGAACGCGAGACCGCACCGCCGCCGCGGCCGCTGAGCCTGGCCGAAGTCGTGGAATTCAGCGCCCCGGTGCCGCGCTGGCTTTCCGATCTGCTCAACCGTATCCGCCGGGTCGAGGACGCCCACGCTGCGCGCGAGCTGCCGCGCGAACAGGAGTGGATCACCCGCGACGGCTACCACCGCGAGCGCCGCGGCGCGCGCCACCTCGGCCGGCCGCAGGAGTTCCACTTCGGCGAACTCGCCCGCCAGTCGCGCATCGCCGCGCTGCAGGACGAGATCGGCGGCCTCGACAAGCAGCTCCAGTCCCTGCGCCCCAGGCTGGATGCCGCCGCTGCCCGGCTCACCACGATCCGCCAGCGCCTGCTCGGCCTGCAGTCGGCGCAGCTGCTCGCCGCCAAGGCCGAGACCTACGCCAGCGCCGAGCGCGAGCTGCCCGCCGCGCGCAAGGCGCTCACCGCGGCGATCGCCGAGCGCAGCGCGACGCGCGGCGAGATGGACCGCCTCGCCGAAAAGCTCAACGGCATCCAGATCGAGCTCGACCGCCGCAACCGCGAACTCAAGGCCATCGAGCTGCGCCTGGCCGACATCGCGCGCGAGCACGGCCCGCGCCGCCACGCCCAGGCCGAACGCATCCTCACGCTGCGCCGTCGTCGCCGCGGCATGCCGGCGCACTGGCTGGATGCGACCGAGCTGGCGCTGCTTGCCGACAGGTACGGCGGCGCGACCGGCGCCCGCCGCGAGCTGGACCGCCTGCACAAGCGCCTGCATGAGGGCGACTGGATCACCGACCCCGCGGTGCTGGTGGTGCGCGACCGGCTCGCCGCCGAGGTCGCGCTGCGCGAGCGCGACTACCTCAACCGCCAGGGCTACTGCACCACCGCGCGGCTCCACACCGACAACGCGCGCGCCGCCTACATCGCCAAGCTGCGCGCCACCGTGCGCCAGTACGCGAAGAATCTGAAGGCGCTCGGCGAGCTCGCCAACCTCAGCGTGGACTGCCCCACCCCGCACCTGGAGAACGACGACCTCTCGCTCGCCCAGGCCGGGCTGGAGGTGCGCTTCGACTTCGACCGCAAGGGCGCGGTGGGCCTCAACGACGGCGAGGCCTCGGGCGGCCAGCAGGTCATGAAGTCGCTGATCCTCTTGATCGGCCTGCTGATGGACGAATCGCGCCCGGGCGGCTTCGTGTTCATCGACGAGCCCTTCGCGCACCTGGACGTCGCCAACATCGACCGCGTCGGCACCTTCCTGCGCGCCACCCGCGCGCAGTACCTGATCACCACCCCGGTCACCCACAAC
>JAREIX010000128.1 GCA_029286945.1 Thauera sp.
GATGATGGTGCGGTGCTTGTTGGCGCCGTCGTAGTTGCAGGTGATGGTGCCGGCGCCGATGTTGACCTTGCTGCCGACGTCGGCGTCGCCCACGTAGGCCAGATGGTTGGCCTTCGAGTGGTCGGCGATGACGCTGTTCTTGACCTCGACGAAGTTGCCCAGATGCACGTCGGCGCCGAGCACGGTGCCCGGGCGGGTGCGGGCGTAGGGCCCGATCACGCAGGCCTGGCCCATGGTGGTGCTGTCGACATGGCTGAAGGGCTCGAGCCGGGTGCCGGCGCCGATGCGGGCGTTGCGCACGAAGCAATGGGCGCCGATGCGCACGCCGTCGCCGAGCTCGACCTCGCCTTCGAACACGCAGTTGACGTCGATCTCGACATCACGGCCCACGGTGAGCGTGCCGCGCACGTCGATGCGCGCCGGATCGATCAGGGTGACGCCCTCTTCCATCAGGCGGCGGGCGATGTTGCCCTGGTGGATGCGCTCGAGCTCGGCGAGCTGCAGCTTGTTGTTGACGCCCAGCGTCTCGGCGAAGGCGTCGGGCTGCACGGTGGTGACCTCGACGCCGTCGGCCACGGCCAGGCCGATGATGTCGGTGAGGTAGTACTCGCCCTGGGCGTTGTCGTTGCCGATGCGGCCGAGCCAGTCGCGCAGCTTCACCACCGGGGCGACCAGGATGCCGGTGTTCACTTCGCGCACGCTACGCTCGTCGTCGCTGGCGTCCTTCTCCTCGACGATGCGGGTGACCTGGCCGGCGGCGTTACGCAGGATGCGGCCGTAGCCGGTCGGGTTGTCCATCTCGACGGTGAGCAGCGCCAGCCGCTCGCGGCCGGCGGCGGCGACCAGGCGGCGCAGCGTGGGCACGCCGATCAGCGGCACGTCGCCATAGAGCACCAGCGCCATGTCGCCGTCGGTGAGGTGCGGCAGCGCCTGCTGCACCGCATGACCGGTGCCGAGCTGCGGCGCCTGCCGCGCCCAGGCGAGGTCGGCCGCGTCCAGGCGCTCGCGCACCACCTCGCCGCCGTGGCCATACACCACGCAGATGCGCTGCGCCTCGAGGGTGCGCGCGGTGTCGAGCACATGGGCGAGCATCGGCTTGCCGGCGATGGGTTGCAGGACCTTGGGCAGGACCGAGCGCATGCGCTTGCCCTGGCCGGCAGCGAGAACGACGACTTCCATGTGGGGGTTCCGGTGTTGAGGTGGCTCGGGAACGCTGCCGCAGCGCGGCGGGCGTCCGACTCAAGAAACGTCGCGCGGAGTTTACCACCGACGCTGCAGCGCGGAATGTGAGCAAATGCATGGCGAACGGGTGAAACCGGCGTACGGCGACGACAAATGCGGCGCTGATTGTCGCATTGCACAATTCGATCGTGTTTCTTCTCATGCGGGTCACAGACAACGTCTAAAATCGCGATGTTGCAATGCATCCAACAACGAGCATCCCATGAAGCCCATTGCCGCACCTCAGACCATCCAGAACCGCACCTTCGACGAGATCCAGGTCGGCGACGTCGCCCAGCTGGTCCGCACCCTGCGCCCGGAAGACATCCACCTGTTCGCCGCGATGTCCGGTGACGTCAACCCGACCCACGTCGACCTCGAATACGCCCGCTCCAGCCAGTTCCGCGAAGTCGTCGGCCACAGCATGTGGGGCAGCACGCTGATCTCGACCATCCTCGGCACCGAATTCCCCGGCCCGGGCACGGTGTACGTGTCGCAGGGGCTCAACTTCTGGCGCCCGATCACGATCGGCGACACGCTGACGATCACCGTCACCTGCAAGGAGAAGTTCGAGCACAACCACCACATCGTGTTCGACTGCCTGGCGCTCAACCAGGATGGCCTGAAGGTGATCGACGGCATCGCCGAGGTAATGGCGCCGACCGAGAAGATCTCGCGTCCGCGCGTGGTGCTGCCCGAAGTGACGATCTCCGACCGCGAACTGCGCTACCGCCACCTGCTGTCGGTGTCGTCGGGCCTGTCGCCGATCCCGATCGCGGTGGCCCACCCCTGCGACCGCGAATCCCTGCTCGGCCCGGTTCAGGCCGCCAGGGCGGGCCTGGTCGAGCCCATCCTGATCGGCCCCGAGGCGCGCATCCGCGCGGTTGCCGAGGAACATGAGATCGACATCAAGGGCCTGCGCATCGTCAATACCGAGCACAGCCACGCCTCGGCCGAGGTCGCCGTGGCGATGTGCCGCGACGGCGGCGCCGAGGCGCTGATGAAGGGCTCGCTGCACACCGACGAGATGATGAGCCAGGTGGTCAAGAACCTGCGCACCGGCCGTCGCATCAGCCACGTCTTCCTCGCCGACGTGCCGACCTACCCGCACCCGCTGATGATCACCGACGCGGCGATCATCATCGAGCCGACGCTCGAGGACAAGGTCGACATCATCCAGAACGCGATCGAGCTCGCCCACATCCTCGGCCTGGCCGAGCCCAAGGTGGCGATCCTGTCCGCGGTCGAGACCGTGACCTCGAAGATCCGCTCCACCATCGACGCCGCCGCGCTGTGCAAGATGGCCGACCGCGGCCAGATCAAGGGGGGGCTGCTCGACGGCCCGCTCGCGTTCGACAACGCGGTGTCGCTGGTCGCTGCCAAGACCAAGGGCATCAAGTCGGTGGTCGCCGGCAACGCCGACATCCTGGTGGTGCCCGATCTGGAGTCCGGCAACATGGTCGCCAAGCAGCTCGAGTACCTCGCCAACGCACTGATGGCCGGCGTGGTGCTGGGCGCGCGCGTGCCGATCGTGCTCACCAGCCGCGCCGATACCGCCGAGACGCGCACCGCGTCGTGCGCCGTGGTGCAGCTGATGGCACACAGGAAGCGCGAGGCCCTGAAAGCATGAAAGCCGTCCTCGTCCTCAATGCAGGCTCGTCGAGCCTGAAGTTCGCGCTCTACGCGATCAATGGCGACGTGGCCGAGGCCCCCGCGGTCTCCGGCCAGGTCGAGGGCATCGGCGCCACGCCCGCGGTCACGCTGAAGACCGCCGAGGGCGCACGCATCCACGAGCCGGTGCCGACCGCCGGCAGCCAGGGCGAGCAGCACCGCGACGCGCTCAACCACGTGTTCGCGCTGCTCGCCCGCCACAACCCGGCGCTCGACATCGTCGCCGCCGGCCACCGCATCGTGCATGGCGGCGAGCGTTACAGCACGCCGGTGGTGCTCAATCCCGAGCTCGTCGAGGAGCTCGAGGACTTCGTGCCGCTGGCGCCGCTGCATCAACCGCACAACCTGCGCGCGATTCACGCCGTCACCGCACTGATGCCGCGGATTCCCCAGGTCGGCTGCTTCGACACTGCGTTCCACCGCACCCAGCCGGCGATCGCGCAGGCCTTCGCCCTGCCGCGCCGCTTCACCAAGGGCGGCATCAAGCGCTACGGCTTCCACGGCCTGTCCTACGACTACGTCGCGCGCCAGCTGCCCGAGATCATCGGCGAGCGCGCGAAGGGGGCGGTGGTGATCGCCCATCTGGGCAATGGCGCCTCGATGTGCGCGCTGCGCGACGGCAAGAGCGTGGCCTCGACCATGGGCTTCACCGCGGTCGAGGGCCTGATGATGGGCACCCGCACCGGCAGCCTCGACCCCGGCGTCCTGCTCTACCTGATGGAAGAAAAGGGCATGGATGCGCGCGCGCTCTCCCGGCTGCTGTACAAGGAGTCGGGCCTGCTCGGCGTGTCGGGCATCAGCCAGGACATGCGCACCCTGCTCGCCTCGGACGCGCCCGAGGCGAAGGAGGCGGTCGACCTGTTCTGCTACCGCATCGCGCGCGAGCTCGGCTCGCTCGCCGCGGCCGCGGGCGGGCTGGACGCGCTGGTGTTCACCGGTGGCATCGGCGAGCACGCCGCGCCGGTGCGCGCGCAGGTGGCTGCACTGTCGGCCTGGCTCGGCGTGGCGATCGACGTCGCCGCCAACGCGGCCCACGCGCGCCGCATCGACACGCCGGCGAGCCGCGTCGCGGTCGCCGTGGTGCCGACCAACGAAGAGCGCATGATCGCGCGCTACACCGCGCAGACGCTGGGGCTGTGATTCCCGGGGCGGCGGCGTCCCGGGCGCCGCCGCCCGATCTCGTTTTGTACAAAACAACCCGGGTATTCCCGCCTTGGGCGCACTCCGCGCCCGGTGCTAACGTCATGCTCCCCAGCACGACGGAGCGCACCATGAGAACACGCACCCTCCTCGCCACCGCGGTCATGATGGCCGCCTTCGGCGCCCTGGCGAAGCAGCCGGTCGATACCGGCCACGGCGGCGCGGTCGCCACCATCTCGCACGAAGCCAGCCTGGCGGCGATGCAGATCCTGAACGCCGGCGGCAACGCCGTCGACGCCGCGGTCGCCGCCGCGGCCACGCTCGGCGTCACCGACCCGTTCAGCTGCGGCATCGGCGGCGGCGGCTTCATGCTGATCTATTCGGCGAAGGACAAGCGCGTGATCGCGCTCGACCACCGCGAGCTCGCCCCGGCGAGCTTCCACCCCGGCGTCTTCCTCGACGCCGAAGGCAAGGCGATGGACTGGAAGGCCACCGTGCCCAACGGCATCTCGGTCGGCGTGCCCGGCACCGTGCGCGGCTGGCACGAGGCGCTGACGCGCTACGGCACGATGGGCTTCGACAAGGTGCTCGCCCCCGCCATCCGCGTGGCCGAACAAGGCTTCACCGTCGGCCCCAACTTCCACCGCATCAACACGATCAACGAGGCCAAGTTCGCGCGCTTCTCGACCGCGTCGGCGCTCTACCTGCAGGACGGCAAGGCGCTGCCGGTGGGCAGCGTGCACCGCAACCCCGAGCTCGCGCAGACCTACCGTGACATCGCGCGCGGCGGCGTGAAGGCCTTCTACGAGGGACCGATCGCGGCCAGCATGGTGGCGGCGGTGAACCACCCGCCGGTCAATCCGGGCGTGAGCGTGATCGCCGGCGGCCTGACCATGGCCGACCTCAAGGACTACGAGGCGCGCATCCGCCAGCCGGTGCGCTCGACCTACCGCGGCTACGAGGTGTACGGCATGCCCGCGCCCTCGAGCGGCGGCATCGCGATCGCGCAGGCGCTCAACATGCTCGAGACCTTCGAGCTCGCCGGCAAGCCGCGCGCCGAGGTCGAGCACCTCTACCTCGAAGCCTCGCGCCTGGCCTTCGCCGACCGCAACGCCTACGTCGCCGACGAGGAGTTCGTCGACGTGCCCAAGGACGGCCTGCTGTCGAAGGACTACGCCCGCGAGCGCGCACGGCGGATCGGCGAGCGCGCCGCGCCGGGCAAGGTCGCGGCGGGCGATCCCTACCCCTTCGAGGACGACCGCTCGGTGCCGCTGCGCCCGCAGCCCCAGCCGCGCGCGCAGGAGTCCATGCACACTACCCACCTCGCGGTCGCCGACCGCGAAGGCAACGTGGTCGCCTATACCTTCACCATCGAGGACTGGGGTGGCAGCGGCATCGTGGTGCCGGGGCGCGGCTTCCTGCTCAACAACGAGCTCACCGACTTCGACTTCGAAGGCCCGCATCCGAACGTACCCGAGGCCTTCAAGCGCCCGCGCTCGAGCATGAGCCCGACCATCGTGGTGAAGGACGGCGCACCGGCGTTCACGATCGGCTCGCCCGGCGGCTCGACCATCATCACCACCGCGCTGCAGACCATCGTCAATCACATCGACCTCGGCATGAGCCTGGCCGACGCCGTTGCCGCACCGCGCATGAGCCAGCGCAACGGCGACACCACCCTGGTCGAGACCCTGCTGAACTTCCCCGGCAGCGAGCAGGCGAAGGCGCTGGAGGCCAGGGGCCACGCCTGGCGCGAGACCGACCAGATCGGCGCCGCCAACGCCATCCGCTTCAACGCCGACGGCACGGTCACCGCGATCAGCGAACCGCTGCGCCATGGCGGCGGCAGCGCGATCGTGCAGAAGCAGTGAATCTCGAACCGGCGCCCCAGCACGCGCGGGGCGCCGTTCAGACGTCGCTGTCAGCCTCGGCCTGCGCTTCCGGAATCTCCACCGCAGCCTCGAACTCCTCCACCTCCAGTTCCACGGTCTGCAGGCCACGCAGGCGCTCGGCCGCACCGAGCGCGTGCTGCTGGCCGCTGAACAGGTCGCGCTTGAGCACGCTCACGGCCTCGACCCAGGCCGCGGACGCCTCGCATCCCACCTGCAGCTCGCCGCTGCGGCAAACGGTGAGCGCGTCGTTCTCGAGCGTGAAATGCACGCCCGGCAGCGGCCGCACGCGCAGCACGTCGTCGGCGCGCGCGGCAAAACGCAGCATGGTGTCGCGCTCATCGCCGAGCAGGTCGAGGATCAGCGCAGGCAGCGCGTAGATCGGCAGGTCGCCGGTCCTGATCGGGCCGCGACGACCGTCGATCACCACCAGCGGGGTGGCGACCAGGGTGCGGAACATCTCATCGTCGAACTCGCTGCGCTTGGGTGCGAGCAGGCCGGATTCGGCGTAGCCGCCGTGGTTCCAGCCGAGCGAGGGCAGATGGTCGCCGAACAGCACGATGATCGCGTCCGGGTCGCGCCTGCGCAGCTGCTTGAGGAATCCCATCAGCTCGCGCGACTTGTAATGGACGGTGTTGGCGTAGGCCTGCACCAGGGCATTGTCGGTGTCGGCCTTGATCACCTCGGGCCGCGCGGCGTTGAGCGGGTAGTCGAGATGGCCGAAATAGGTCAGCACGTAGTTGAACACCGGCTGCGCGCCGCCCAGCTCCGGCCCGACGCGCTCGAGCACCTGGCGGAACAGCGAGGCGTCGCTCAGGAACTCGCCGTTCATGTCGTCGAGCACGAAGTCGCGGTCCGACCAGTACTGCTCGAAGCCGATCCGGCGGTAGGCGTTGATCCGGTTCCAGAACGGCGCCGCGTTCGGATGCGAGGCCACGCTGCGGTAGCCGGCTTCGGCCAGATGCCGCGGCAGGCAGGGCGCGTCGCGGCGCAGGCGGCCCTCGAAGAACACCGCATCGGTCTGCACCGGGAAGCCGCACAGGGCCTCGAACTCGGCATTCGCGGTGTAGCCGCCGAACACCGGTGACAGCGCCCGCGCGTGGCCGGCAGCCTTCCACAGCTTGCGGAAGGCGGGGTCGAGCGGGTCGGCCGACAGCCCGGCCGCCTTCAGCGGCAGCGGATCCCAGAACGACTCGAGCACGATCATGTGCACATTGCGGCCGCCGCGCCCCGGCTCGGCGCCGGCGACATCGATGAAGGGACCGGGCCGGGCCGCGCCGAGCCGCATCAGCGCCGCATCCACGTCAGCGACCTGAGGGGCAGCGCCGCGACGCGCGAGGTTGCGCGCCGCCTCCTGCACCAGGTGGATCGGCAGTCCGCGCATCTCGTAGTTGCCGCGCTGGTTCCACACCCAGTCGCCGAAGCGGTCGTCGAGCCAGCGGCTCGCCGGCGCCGGACTGCTCGCCAGTGCGAGGAGGGCAAGCCCCGCCGCGGTGAGCGTCGCCCAGGCGCGCGGCCGGCGCCAGGCGAACATCCACAGCAGCGCGGCGATCGGCAAGGCGAGCAGCGCGACACTGCCCCACAGCTGCCAGCCTTCCAGCAACAGGAAGAGATTCCTTGCGGCGAGAAAATCGTCGGGCATCACCGGCCCGCCGAGCACCGCGAGCTTGATCGCATTGCCCGCGGTGAAGGCGGAAAACACCACCGCCATCGCCACCGCGAACCGCAACAGATTGCGCGCCATCATGAACAGCAGGGCGCCGATCAGCAGGTGGGCGACGAGGTCGCGCAACCACGCCTCGCGCCCGGGCGCCACGCCGAGCACCTGGGCGCAGGCCGTCTGCGCGAGCACGTACCAGAGCGCGACCAGCATCATCGCCCACGCCCAGGATCGTGCCGGCGGCACGGCCGGGACCTCGGGTCGCGCCCTCAACGGGTGAGCGGGGACGGGAAGACGATCTGCGCAGACAGACACGGCAAGGCTCCGGAGCACATTCGGGAGCCGGGATAATAAGCCAGTAACATCGCTGTGCGCCGGCTCGGGCGTCCCGTCCACCGCGCCCCGAGCGCGCAAATTGCGACGAGGTTTTGCCGTCTGCACGACACCACGAGCGGACCCCGCCGGTGCGCGGGCGTCCGGCCGCGGCGGGCGCCCTTCAGCGCAGCCTTGTGGCGATGAACTGCAGCGCCAGACCGTAGCCGGCAGTGCCGAAACCGGCCATCACCGCCTCGGCCACGTCCGACAGGTAGGAGTGATGACGGAAGGGTTCGCGCTTGTGCACGTTCGAGATGTGCACCTCCACGAAGGGAATCGCCACCCCGGCGAGCGCGTCGCGGATCGCCACGCTGGTGTGGGTATAGGCGCCCGGGTTGATCAGGATCCAGGCCACACCCTCGGCGCGTGCGGCGTGGATGCGATCGACGAGCGCGCCTTCGTGGTTGCTCTGGAAGCACAGCACCTCGAGGCCAAGCGCCTCGCCCTGCGTGCGCAGGCCGGCTTCGACGTCGGCGAGCGTGGTGGCACCGTAGATCTCGGGCTCGCGCGTACCGAGCAGGTTGAGGTTGGGGCCGTTGATGACGAGGACCTTGGGCATGGGACAGGACTCCGCAAGACACAGTCGTAAGAAAGGCGGCCCGCAGACCGCCTTTCGCGAATCACTTCAGCGCAGAGCTTATCAGCGCGGCAGCAGGCTCTCACCCATCAGGAACTCGTCCACCGCGCGGGCGCACTGGCGACCTTCCCGGATCGCCCACACCACCAGCGACTGCCCGCGGCGCATGTCGCCGGCGGCGAACACCTTGGGTACGTTGGTCGCGTAGCAGCCCTCGCCGTCGGTGGTCGCCCTGGCGTTGCCGCGCGCATCCTTGTCTACGCCGAAGGCCTCGAGCACGCCGCCCACCGGCTGGGTGAAGCCCATCGCGAACAGCACCAGGTCGGCCTTGATCTCGAACTCGGAGCCCGGCACCTCGGACATCCTGCCGTCCTTCCACTCCAGGCGACAGGCCTTAAGCGCCTTGACCTTGCCGTTCTTGCCGATGAACTCCTTGGTGGCCACCGCGAAGTCGCGCTCGCAGCCTTCCTCGTGCGAGGACGAGGTGCGCAGCTTGGTCGGCCAGTACGGCCACACCAGCGGCTTATTCTCCTCCTCGGGCGGCATCGGCATCAGCTCGAACTGGGTCACGCTCGCCGCGCCGTGGCGGTTGGAGGTGCCCACGCAGTCCGAGCCGGTGTCGCCACCGCCGATCACCACCACATGCTTGCCCTTGGCCGAGATCGGGTTGGGCTTGTCGCCGGCGACCTGCTTGTTCTGCGGGATCAGGAACTCGAGCGCGTAATGCACGCCGCCGAGCTCGCGGCCCGGCACCGGCAGGTCGCGCTCCTGCTGCAGCTGCTCGGCGCTGACCACCTGCTTCGCATCATTGACGATGCCGGCGGGCACGTTGGCGGCGCCGACCAGCACGCCGGTGCGGAAGACGACGCCCTCGGCCTGCAGCTGCTCGACGCGGCGGTCGATCAGCGACTTCTCCATCTTGAAGTCGGGGATGCCGTAGCGCAGCAGGCCGCCG
The DNA here is from genome assembly GCA_029286945.1 of Thauera sp. Classification (GTDB taxonomy): domain Bacteria; phylum Pseudomonadota; class Gammaproteobacteria; order Burkholderiales; family Rhodocyclaceae; genus Thauera. Next base: position 9,489 of record JAREIX010000128.1, read on the forward strand.
ATGCGGTCGTTCTTCTCGAACACGGTGACGTCGTGGCAGGCCTTGTCGATGATCGCGTGCTCGATCGACTTGATGCCCACCGGGTCGGTGTTGATGTTCAGCGTGCACGCGGCCTCGCAGGGCGCGGGGCAGATGCGGCCGGTGAACTCGGGGAAGTTGTTGGTCGAGTGCAGCACCTCGATCGCCTCGCGCCAGTGGCCGCGATACACGAGGTCGTTCCAGTCCGGGATGATGTTGTTGACCGGGCAGCCG
>JAREIX010000001.1 GCA_029286945.1 Thauera sp.
CCTGGACGAGGTCGACCGCCGCATCCACATCCTCGAAGGCCGCATGATCGCCTTCCTGCACATCGAGGAAGTGATCCGCGTGATCCGCGAGTCGGACGAACCCAAGCCGGCGCTGATCGCGGCCTTCGGGCTGTCCGACATCCAGGCCGAGGACATCCTCGAGATCCGCCTGCGCCAGCTCGCCCGCCTCGAGGGCTTCAAGATCGAGAAGGAGCTCGCCGAACTGAAGGACGAGCGCGCCGGCCTGCAGCACCTCCTCGACAGCCGCGCGGCGATGACGAAGCTGATCCTCAAGGAGATCCAGGACGACGCCAGGAAGTACGGCGACGACCGCCGCACGCTGGTCGAAGCCGTGGCCGCGGTGGCGCCCGCGGAGATCTCGGTGCCGGACGAGCCGGTCACCGTGATCGTGTCGAAGAACGGCTGGGTGCGCTCGCGCCAGGGCCACGGCATCGACCCCGCCGGCATCGCCTACAAGGCCGGCGACTTCGGCTTCGCGGTGATGGAGACGCGCACCACCTGGCCGCTGATCGTCGTCGACACGAATGGCCGTGCCTACACGGTGAAGGTGTCGGATCTGCCCGGCGGGCGCGGCGACGGCGTGCCGATGGCGACGCTGGTCGAATTCCAGGACGGCGGCAAGCTCGCGCAGGTGGTCACCGACACGCCGGAGTCCGTCTATTTCTTTGCCAACAGCGGCGGCTACGGCTTCCTGTGCAGCGTGGCGGACGCCACCAGCCGCCAGCGCGCCGGCAAGGCCTTCATGAGCCTGGAAAAGGGCGAGAAGGTGCTGCCGCCGGCCAAGGTCTTCGGCGACTGGATCGCCGCGGCGTCCGAGAACGGCCGCCTGCTCGTCTTCCCCCGCCCCGAGATGAAGACCCAGAGCGGCGGGCGCGGAGTGATCGTGATGGCGCTCGACGAGGGCGAGGCGCTCGCCGCGGTGGCCGTGCCGGCCGACGCCGCGGTGCTGACCGTGGAAGGCAGCGGCCGCGGCGGCAAGGCGGTGACGATCGAGCTCAAGCCCGCCCAGCGCGAACCGCTCCGCCACCGCCGCGCACGCAAGGGCGCGCCGCTGACGCCGAAGGTGAAGCCGGAGCGGATGTACTGACGCGCGTCAGTCGCCAGCCGCCGCCGTCTCCGGCGGCGGCAGGATCGAGCGGATCGGATCATCCGCGGGAATCGTCGTCGGACCGGGCGTGGCCTCGAGGTCGGCGGCGCGCGACTCGATCAGCACGGTCACCCGCCGGTTGCGGCTGCGCCCCGCCTCGCTGTCGTTGCCGGCCACCGGACGCTGGTCGGCGTAACCGGCAGCGGTCAGCCGATCGGGCGACACCCCGTTGTCGATGAAAAGCCGGGCCACGGTGGACGCCCGCACCGCCGACAGCTCCCAGTTGGACGGGAAGCGGAAGGTGCTGATCGGGATGTTGTCGGTGTGGCCCTCGACCGTGATCGGGAAGGGCGCCGGCGCCAGCACCTGCGCCACCGCGTTCAGCGCGGCGACAGCCTCGCGCCCGAGCGCCGAGTCGCCGGGCGCGAACAGCAGGCTGGCGTTGATCTCGACCGACACGCCGAAGGCCCCCTCGGTGACGTTGACCTGCCCGGCCTGGGTCAGCGGCGACAGCACGCGGCGGATCTCCTCGGCCATGTTGCGCATGCGCTGCGCGGCCTCGCGCCGGCGCTGCTCGGCGACGCGATCGGTGGCCGGCGGCGCGGCCTGGCTGATCGGCCGCGGTGGCAGCACGCTCACCCGCGGCAGCTCGATCTGCTCGCCGCTGTCATTGATGGTGACGTTGCGGAAGGCCTGCACCAGCGAGTCGGACAGCACCCGGTACTTGCCCTCGTTCACCGAGGACAGCGAGTACATCACGACGAAGAAGGCGAACAGCAGGGTGATGAAGTCGGCGTAGGAGACGAGCCAGCGCTCGTGGTTGTCGTGCTCCTCTTCCCGTCTGCGCCTGCGCCCCATGATCGTCCCCGGCTCAGACCACGTAGCCCTGCATGCGGCTGGCGATGATGCGCGGGTTGTCGCCGTTGGCGATGCCCACGAGGCCGTCGACGAACATCTCGCGCTGGTTGGTCAGCGTCAGGATGTGCGCCGCCAGCTTCTTGGCGATCGGCAGGAACACCAGGTTGGCGAAGCCCACGCCGTAGATCGTGGCGACGAAGGCCACCGCGATGCCGGCGCCCAGCCGCGAGGGGTCGGACAGGTTCTCCATCACGTGGATCAGGCCCATCACCGCGCCGAGGATGCCGATCGTCGGCGCATAGCCGCCGGCGGCCTCCCAGATCCGCGCCGCCTGGCGCATCTGGCCTTCCCAGACGCCGATCTCGACCTCGAGCACCTCGCGCAGGCGGTTCGGCTCGACGCCATCGACCAGCAGCTGCAGGCCCTTGCGCATGAAGGGGTCGGGCAGCGCGTCGATCTGGTTCTCGAGCGTCAGCAGGCCCTCCTTGCGCGCCACCGCGCTCCAGCTCGCGACCTGGTCGATGATGGTCTCGTGGCTCACCACCGGCGGCACGAACACCCAGCGCCCCATGCGCATGCCCTCGACGAAGGTGCGCAGCGGGCTCTGCAGCATCACCGCGCCCAGGGTGCCGCCGATCACGATCAGGAAGGCCGTGGGCTGGAACAGCGAGGACAGGTGGCCGCCCTCGAGCACCTGGCCGACGACGATGGCGGCGATGCCGAGCGTGAGGCCGACGAGGCTGATCTTATCCATGGCACGAGGGGGCCGCGTGACGGGCGGTCATGGTCAGTTCGGCGCCGGATTCTTGGGCGGACGCCCGCGCCGGCGCGCGGCCGGCATCGCTGCGCCGCCATCGAAGATGCAGGCGCGCAGGCGCGCCACCGCCTGGCTGTGCAGCTGGCAGACGCGGGATTCGGTGACGCCGAGCACCTCGCCGATCTCGCGCAGGTTGAGCTCCTCGTCGTAGTACAGCGCCATCACCATCTGCTCGCGCTCGGGCAGGTGCTCGATCGCGGACACCAGGCGGCGGCGCATGTCGGCGTCCTCGAGCAGATCGAGCGGGTTGCTGTCGGCCTGGGCGAGGTGGCGCTCGAGATAGTCGTCGTCCTCGTCACGGTTGAAATCTTCCAGATACACGAGCTGATGGCCGCGCGCGTCCTGCAGCATGCGCTGGTAGTCCTCCAGCGGCATGTCGAGCGACTGGGCGAGCTCGGTCTCGGAAGGCTGGCGGCCGTACTGCTGCTCGAGGCTGTGGATCGCCGCCTCGATGCGGCGCATGTCGCGGCGCAGGCTGCGCGGCAGCCAGTCGTTCTCGCGCAGGCCATCGAGCATGGCGCCGCGGATGCGCTGCGCGGCATAGGTCTCGAACTGCGCGCCCAGCCCCTGCTCGTAGCGGCCGAGGGCGTCGAGCAGGCCCATCATGCCGTTCTGGATGATGTCGTCGACGTCCACGCTGGCGGGCAGCTTGGACATGAGCTGGAAGGCGATGCGCTTGACCAGGGGTGCATAGGCCACGACGAGGTTGGACTTGTCGAGCTTGCCGTGTGCGTCGTACATCCATTCGACCTGTATCGTCTTGCGATGCGAGCCCCTGCCCGCACCGGCTCCGGATATCGGAGGCGACGATTGTCCCGCAGGGTCGCCGGCATTACCAGCGGGATAATTCACACCCCCGGCGGGATAGCTCACACCCATCGAGTCCTCATCCCCGGCTGGCATCGAGCCCGCGCCCCATGGCCGCGACCTTGCGCAGGAAGGCGGCGCCGGCGTCGCGGGCCGGCGTCTGCAGCGGCTGCTGCAGCCCGGCGGCGAGGTCGTCGCGTTCGACTTCGCCCAGCCAGGCGAGCGGCACGCCCACATGGCGGCGCACGAGCGCGGCGAGGCTGTCGAAGAAGGCCGCCGCGTCCCGGCGCCCGCGCGCGCGGCAGACGGCGACATGCACCGAACCCGCGCCGGCTGCGGCCAGGCCCTTGACCGTCTGGTAGGCCTCGGTGGCCCCGCTCGCGCTGGCCTCGGCCACCACCAGCCGGCGCGGCGCGGCCTGCACGAAGGGCGACGGCTCGGCCGCCTGGTCGCCGCTGGCATGCACCAGCACGAAGCCGGCATGGCGGTGCAGGATGCGCAGCGCCTCCACCAGGCAGGCACGGCGCGCCGCGTCGAGCAGCGGCAGGGCGAGCGCGGCGGCGGCCGCCGGCACCCGGCCGACCAGCCCGGGCACCGGCTGCACGACCGCGGACAGCGTGGTGCGCCCGTCGAGCAGCTGCAGCAGGTCGGTGCCAGCGGGCAGCCCGAGCGCGTCCGCCAGGGCGTCGCCGCCCTCGGCTTCGTCGAGGATCAGCACCCGCTCGGCCTGGCCGGCGATGCGATGGGCGGCGAGCACCGCGTTGTCGGCGCGCCGGCGCCCGCCCGCGTAGAGCGCCACCACCTGCGGCGGCGCGCGGCGGAACAGCCGCCGCAGGCCGGCCGCCTGGTCTTCGCGTCCGTCGAGCATGCTCAGGCCCCTCCGGCGGCGGCCAGCAGCATGCCGGCCTCGTCACCGCTCAGGTGCCACGGCGACTCGCCGGCGTGCTCGCGCAGCGCGCGATGCAGCAGATAGGCGCGGTTGGGCAGGTGCAGGTCCTCGGGCACGCGCTGGCCGTTGGTGAGGTAGCGGATGTCGAGCTTGTGCCGCACCGCCACGTCGAGCGCCGGCGCCAGCGAGGCCGCCTCGTCCACCTTGGTGAAGATGCAGCCTGCGAGGTCGTCGCCGGCGTAGGCGCGCACGACGTCGTCGAGCGTGTCGCCGCGCGCGGTGGCGTTGAGCAGCAGCAGGCGGCGCACGTCGCCGGCGCCGGCGAGCATCGCGGCCTGCTCGGCCACCATGCGGTCGCGCTGGCTCATGCCCATGGTGTCGATCAGCACCATGTGCTTGTTGCGCAGCCCGGCGAGGGTCTGGCGCAGGTCGCCGGCATCGCGCACCGAATACACCGGCACGCCGAGGATGCGCCCGTAGATGCGCAGCTGCTCCTGGGCGCCGATGCGGTAGCCGTCGGTGGTGATCAGCGCCAGCCTGCTCGCGCCGTGGCGCACCACGCAGCGCGCGGCGAGCTTGGCGGTGGTGGTGGTCTTGCCGACACCGGTCGGGCCGACGAGGGCGAACACGCCGCCGTGATCGAGCAGGTCCTCGTCCGAGGCGCGCGCCCGCATCATGCGGTCGAGCGCGGCGCCCACCGCCTCGCGCGCCTCGGTGCGGTCGGCGTCCTCGGCCACGGCCTCGGAGAGCTTGCGCGCGACGGTCGCGGAGAAGCCCGCCTCGAGCAGCTCGCCGAGCACGGTCGCGCGCGCCGGCGCCTGACGCCGCGTCTCGCCCCAGGCGAAGCCGGCGAGCTGGCGCTCGATCATGCCGCGGATGCCGGTGAGCTCGGCCATCAGGCGGGCATTGGTCTCCTGCAGCTCGCGCACGCGCGCGCTGCCGCGGTCAGCGCCGAACTCGTCGCCGCCCGCCTGGGCAGCGGCACGGCCGGAGAACACCGCCGGCGCGGCCGCCTCGCCAGCGCGTGCGCGTGCGGCCGCGCTCGCGCTGGCGGCGCGGATCACCGCCTCGCGGTCGCGCAGCGCATAGTCGGGCGTCTCGATCCGCGGCGGGGCAAAGGGCCGGATCGCCGGCGCCGGTTCGCGCTCGTGCGCGGCCGGCGGCCGCACCGCGTTGCGCGCAGCGCTGGCCGCGAGCGCGGACAGGCTGACCTGGAAATCGGGTTCATCGAATGCGGCCGGGGCGGGGTGTGCCGGGGCGCGCGGGTTCGCCGCCGCGAGCGGGGCCGCCGCCCGGGGCTCGACCGGCGCCGGCCGCGACTCCGTCGCCTGCCCGTCGGCACGCGCCGTCACCGCAGCGCGGTTGGCGGCCTGCAGCGCGCCGACCGCCTCGCCCGGCAGCGCGAGGATCTCCACGCCGCCTTCCACGGCGCGGTTGGAGAGCACGATCGCGTCCGGCCCGAGGGCTTCCTTCAGGGCGCGGAGCGCCTCGCGGGCGGTGGGGGCAAAGTAGCGTTTGACGTTCATGGCGATTCTCCCGGTGGCCGCGGTCGACCACTGCTTGATGAGGATTATCGTCAGACCCGGTCAAGACTCTTGGGCCGAATAAAGCGGCTTTCCCCCGTCTATTCGCCCCCACGCGCGCGCATCGACGACGCGCGCACTCCACACCGGCCGCAGGGGCCGCCATGGTGGCGGCTCCGCGTCAGCCCTGCGCGCCCACCATCGCGGTGACGCGGATCGTGCGGCTCTCGGGCACCTCGCTGTTGGAGATGACCTTCAGCGAGGGCACCGCCCGGCGCAGGAAGCGCGACAGCAGCATGCGCAGCTGCGAGGGCACCAACAGCACCGGCGGCAGGCCGATGTCTTCCTGGCGCTGGGCGATCTGCGCGGTCTGGCGCAGCAGGGTGTCGGCCAGGCCGGGCTCGATCGCGCCGCCCTCGCCGCTCGAGGCCATGGCCTGCATCAGGATGCGTTCCAGCCCGGGCTCGAGCGCCATGACCTGGACCTCGGCGTTGCCCGGGAACAGGCTCTGCATGATCGCGCGCCCGAGCGCCTCGCGCACCCGGGTGGTGAGCTGCAGCGGATCCTGGATGCGCGGCGCATGCTCGGCCAGCACCTCGATGATGCTGCGCATGTCGCGGATGTTGACGCCTTCCTCGAGCAGGTTCTGCAGCACGCGCTGCACGGTACCGATCGGCAGCATCTTCGGCACCAGGTCCTCCACCAACTTGGGCGACTCCTTGCCGACGTGGTCGAGCAGCGCCTGCGTCTCCTGGCGGCCGAGCAGCTCCGCGGCGTGGTTGAGGATGACGTGGTTGAGGTGGGTGGCCACCACCGTGCTCGCATCGACCACGGTGTAGCCGAGCGCGTGCGCCTGTTCGCGCATCGACGCGTCGATCCACACCGCGGGCAGGCCGAAGGCGGGGTCGGTGGTCTCGCGCCCGGCGATCGGCCCCGACACGCGCCCCGGGTTGATGGCGAGGAACTGGCCGGGATAGGCCTCGCCGCCGCCGATCTCGACCCCCTTCAGGGCGATGCGATAGGCGTTGGGCTTGAGCTCGAGGTTGTCGCGGATGTGCACCGGCGCCGACAGGAAGCCGACCTCCTGCGCGAACTTCTTGCGCAGGCCGCGGATGCGCTTGAGCAGCTCGCCATCCTGGCCCTTGTCGACCATCGGGATCAGCCGGTAGCCGACCTCGAGGCCGAGCACGTCCACCTGCGACACGTCGTTCCAGCTCGCCTCGAGCGCGTCCTGCGCGGGCATCGCGACCTGCGCCGCCGCCTCCGGCGCCGCGGCGGCAGCGCGCTCCTCGGCGATCCGCTTGTGCCGCACCCAGGCCATCGCGCCGAGGGTGCCGGCCAGCAACAGGAAGACCAGGTTGGGCATGCCGGGGATGAGGCCGAGCACACCGATGATGGCCGCGGTCAGGGTCAGCACCTGTGGGTTCGAGAACACCTGGTTGACGACCAGCCCGCCGACGTCGCCCTCGTCGCCGACCCGCGACACCACCAGGCCCGCCGCCACCGAGACGATCAGCGAGGGGATCTGCGCCACCAGGCCGTCGCCGATGGTGAGCAGGGTGTAGGTGTGGGCCGCGTCGCCGAAGGCCATGTCGTGCTGCATCACGCCGACGAAAAGCCCGCCGATGATGTTGATCACCAGGATGATGATCCCCGCCACCGCGTCGCCGCGCACGAACTTGGACGCACCGTCCATGGCGCCGTAGAAGTCCGATTCCTGCGCGATCTCCTTGCGCCGGCGCTTGGCCTCCTTCTCGTCGATGAGGCCGGCGTTGAGGTCGGCGTCGATCGCCATCTGCTTGCCGGGCATCGCGTCCAGGGTGAAGCGCGCGCTCACCTCGGCGATGCGGCCCGCGCCCTTGGTGATGACGACGAAGTTGATGATGGTGAGGATCACGAACACCACCAGGCCGACCGCGGTGTTGCCGCCGACGAGGAAGTTGCCGAAGGCCTCGATGACCTTGCCCGCCGCGTCCGGGCCGGCGTGGCCCTCGAGCAGCACGATCCGGGTCGAGGCGACGTTGAGCGACAGGCGCAGCAGCGTGCTCACCAGCAGCACGGTGGGGAAGACCGAGAAATCCAGCGGCCGCGTCGAGTACATCGCCACCAGCATCACCATCACCGAGATGGCGATGTTGAAGGTGAAGAACACGTCGAGCAGGAACACCGGCAGCGGCAGCACCATCATCGACAGGATGATGATGATCAGCAGCGGCGCGGCCAGCTGGCGCAGGTTGGCCGGCGTGAGCAGCTGGCGCAGGTTCAGGGTGTCTTGGGTGGCCATGATTCAGGCTTCATTCCTCGGGCGCGCCCGGATCCATGCCGGCGGGCACCGGCAGCGCGCTCGGCGCCACCGGCGGCAGGCCGCCCTGCTTCATCCAGGCGTCGAGCTGGTACACATAGGCCATCACCTCGGCCACCGCGGTGTACAGGGCGGCGGGGATGGATTGTTCGAGTTCGCAGTGCTTGTAGAGCGCGCGCGCCAGCGGCGGCGCCTCGAGCAGCGGCACGCCGTGCTCGCTGGCAATCTCGCGGATCTTCAGCGCGAGTTCGCCGCGCCCCTTGGCGACCACCATCGGCGCGCCCATCTTCGCGGCGTCGTACTTGAGCGCGACCGAGAAGTGGGTCGGGTTGGTCACCACGACGTCGGCCTTGGGCACCTCGGTCATCATGCGCCGGCGCGCCATCTCGCGCTGCAGGGCACGGATGCGGCCCTTGACCATCGGGTCGCCCTCCTGCTCCTTGCTCTCGCGCCGGACCTCTTCCTTGCTCATGCGCAGCTTCTTGTTGTACTGCCAGAGCTGGAAGGGTACGTCGATGATCGCCAGCAGGCCCAGGCTCAGCACGATCATCAGCGCGGCAAAGGCCACGGTGTCGGAGAAGTCGGCCATGCCGACCTCGAGCGGCTCGACCATGAGGTCGAACAGGTGGTCGATGTTGAGCCACAGCACCAGCGCGGCCACGCCGCCCACCAGCACCGACTTGAGGATGGCCTTGATCATCTCGGCCAGGCCATGCACCGAGAACATGCGGGCGATGCCCTGGATCGGGTTCATGCGGCCGAAGTTGAAACCGAGCACCTTGGGCGCGAACACCAGGCCGCCGAGCAGGATCGGCGCCGCCACCGCCGCCACCAGCAGCGCGAAGAACAGGGGCATCAGCGTGAGCAGGGCGGCGCTCAGCATGCGGTCGAGCACGTCGAGCATCAGCGCCGGGTCGAAGGCGGCGCCGCGATCGAAGGCGAAGCCGTCGCGCACGATGCCCATCACCCGCCCCGCCATCCAGTTGCCCATCAGCAGCAGCGTGGCGGCGCCGGTCACGGTGACGAGGAAGGTCGACAGCTCCCGCGACTGCGGGACCTGACCTTCCTCACGCGCCTGTTCGAGCCTTCGCGGTGATGGGTCTTCTGTCTTCTCGAGATCGCTTTCTTCGGCCACGGCCGGCTCCGTTCGCGCGCCCGAACGCCCGGACGAACCCGGGCACCCGACGACGTGTGCGGATTATCGGCCGCCGCCGGCAAGCGCCAGCGCCGGAAAAAAGCGACTAAAGCCGCCCTGTTCGCGCCTTGGCCGCCGCCCCGCTCAGCGCGGCGCAGGCAGGCGGTCGAAACCGCGCAGGGTGTCGCCGGCCTTGATGCCGCGCTCGGCGAACCAGCCCAGGTTCATCTCCAGCGCGAAGCGCGCCGGCCCTGCCGCGCAGTGGTTGTCGGTGGTCTGCGGCTGCATGTCCTCGATGTTGATCACCCTGCCGCGCTCGTCCACAAACGCCACCGACAGCGGCAGCAAGGTGTTCTTCATCCACATGCAGTGCGCGCGCGCCTCCGGAAAGACGAACACCATGCCGCGATGGAGCGGCATCGCGCTGCGATTCATCAGTCCGGTCTGGCGCGTCTCGAAGGTGTGCGCCACCTCGGCCTCGATGCGGTACATGCCGGCGCCGAGTTCGGCAAGCGGCAGCGCGGTCTGCGCGAACGCCGGGGCGCCCGCGAGCAGCAGCGCGGCGCCGGCCACCAGGCGGCGGGTGAAGGTCGAGCGAGGAATCATGGCGTGCGTCCGGGGCGTCTTTTTGTCGTCGAAGCGGGCGGCATCTTACCCGCGCCCCCCGCGCGCTGGCGAGACGCCACCGCCCTGGCGGGCGGCAGCGTGTCGACAGCGACCTCGCGCCACTGCCCGGGGGCGAGCCCGTCGAGCCGCCACGGACCGATCGCCACCCGGATCAGGCGCAAGGTCGGCAAGCCGACCTTGGCGGTCATGCGCCGCACCTGCCGGTTCTTCCCCTCGCGCAGCACGATTTCCAGCCACGCGGTCGGCACCGTCTTGCGGAATCGCACCGGCGGGTCGCGCGGCCGCAGCCAGTCGGGCTCGGCCACCACGCGTGCGTCGCACGGCCGGGTATGGAAGTCGCCGAGGTCCAGCCCCGCGCGCAGGCGCTCCAGCGCCGCCTCGTCCGGCTCGCCCTCGACCTGCACCAGGTAGGTCTTGGGCAGCTTGTGACGCGGGTCGGCGATGCGGTGCTGCAGCGCACCGTCATCGGTAAGCAGCAGCAGGCCCTCGCTGTCGGTGTCCAGCCGGCCGGCGGCGTAGACGCCGGGGACCGGCACGTGGTCCTTGAGGGTGGGCCGGCCCGCCTCGTCGCTGAACTGGCAGAGCACGCCGTAGGGCTTGTTGAGGAGCAGAAGGCGCGTCCGACGCCGGGCAGACGAGGGCGTGTCGGTTTTTTTTACACACTCCGGCGCCTGCCGCGCGGGGTGCCGCGAAGACAAGTCCATGAATTTCTTATTTTTACCCGATCCGGGCATCGATCAACTCTGTCGAAAAAATTACACAAATGCCAAATTACATCCCGAAAGACTCTTTTTTCTGGCGTCGATCCTGAGCTTCAAGTTTGTGGCACGCGATTTGCGCTGGCGCGCCTGTTCCCACCCGGGAGCGTTCGAATCCATCCCGCAACCCGCTCGAGGAGTTTTCCATGCGTGCCCTGCTCTCCATCGCCGTGCTATCCATTCTCTCGGCGCCGGCATTTGCCGTCGTCGATCCGGTGAACACTGTTCCCGAACCCGAGACGCTCGCGTTGATCGGCGTCGCCCTCGCTGGCCTGGTCGCCAGCCGCCTGCGCAACAAGAAGAAATAAGACAGCAGCACGTCTTGCGGGGGCGTCGCTCCCCGCCTCATCCGTCCGGTCCCGCACGCAGCGGCCCGGACGGCCAAGTCTTCCAGGGAGTCCGCCGCCATGTCCACCGCCCCCGTGCTCAGCATCAAGATCACCTATCCGAACCAGGTGCTCGAGCCCAGCTACTTCGACCTGCAGTTCCTCGGCACCTCGATCTTCGGCTCGGGCACCTACGACGCATGGTGTGTGGATGCGGACGTCTCCATACAAGTGTACGGTCCGAGTGGGGGTGTTTATTCGACCACGCTGAAGGCCGGACTGTATTCCTCCTACGAGCTCGGCGCGATCGCGGGCGCCTTCCCGACCATCGAGAATCCGCAATACCTCGATGAGGCGAACTGGCTGTTGAACCAGCACTTCACGGTGGGCGCCAACGCCTACACCATCAACGAGGTCCAGGCCGCGCTGTGGACGCTGCTCGGCGACGCCGACCAGGTCGCTACGCAGTTGCCGGGCACCGACAGCGCCCGCGTCAACACGCTGGTGCAACTGGCCCTCCAGCACGACGGTTTCGCACCGGACATCACCGACAACGACCCGAACAACGACGAGATCGGCCTGTTGCTCAATCCCTGGGTCGATAGCAACGGCAACAACCTGCGCGACCCGGGCGAGACGGCGCAGCAGCCCTTGATCGTGATGGTGAAGTCCGCCGCGCTGGGTGACCGCGTGTGGCACGACGCCAATGGCGACGGCATCCAGAATAGCGCCGGCGACGGCACCTACACCGAGCAGGGCATCGCCGGCGCCGTCGTGCATCTGGTGCGGGACCGCGACGGCGACGGCGCCTTCACCAGCCCGGGCGAGGTCCTCGCGACCACCACCACCGACGCGAACGGCAACTACGTCTTCAAGAGCCTCACGCCCGGCCTGGACTACCAGGTGCAGTTCTTCCTCCCGGCCGGTTTCGACGCGGCCAGCCCGCGCCAGCAGGGCAGCAACATCGCGGCCGACAGCGACGCTGCGGTGTCGAACGTCGTCGTGCTCTCGGCGGGCGAGTGGAACAAGACCATCGACGCCGGCTACTACAAGCATGTCGCGGTCGGCGACTTCGTCTGGCATGACCAGGACGCCGACGGCATCCAGGATTCGGGGGAGACGGGCATCGGCGGCGTGCGCCTTACGTTGACCGGTACCACCGGCAGCGGCCAGGTCGTGGTCCGCAGCACGATCACCGCGGCCGACGGCAGCTACCTGTTCGATGCCCTGCCCCCGGGCACCTACCAGGTCGCCGTCGACGCCTCGAACTTCGGGCCCACGGGTGCGCTCTCCGCCTACCAGGCCAGCCCGATCGGTCAGGGTATGGATCCCGCGCTGGACAGCAACGCCTCGCCCACCGGCACCACCCCGCTCACCCTGATGTCGGGGGCGCAGGACCGCAACCTCGACTTCGGCTACTTCAAGGCCACCGCCGCGCTCGGCGATCGGGTCTGGGAGGACAAGGACGCCGATGGCGTGCAGGACGCCGGCGAGAACGGCATCGCCGGCGCCACCGTGCGCCTCTACACCTGCGTCGATGGCGCCCCTGGCACCTTGGTGGCAACGACCACAACCAACGCGAACGGCAACTACGCCTTCACCGGCCTGACGCCCGGCAACTACATCGTCGCCTTCGAGACCCCGGCCAGCTACCAGCTCAGCACCGCCAATGTCGGCGCCGACAGCAGCGACAGTGATGCGGGCATGGGCGGGCTCACCGGCTGCTACACACTCGCCTCGGGCGAGACCAACACCACCGTCGACGCCGGCTTCTGGCGCCCGGCTGCGATCGGCGACCGTGTCTGGCTCGACACCAACGCCAACGGCCAGCAGGATGCCGGCGAAGCCGGCGTCGCCAATGTCACCGTCGAGCTCTACGCCTGCGTGGGTGGCGCACCCGCCGGCGCCGCGCTCGCCACGACCACCACGAACTCGAACGGTGACTATGCCTTCCTCGGGCTCATGCCTGGGCAGTACATCGTCAAGCTCATCACCCCGAACGGCTACAGCCTGTCGCCGGTCGATGTCGGCGCAGATGGCACGGACAGCGATGCCGGCACGGGCGGCTTCACCGGCTGCTACACCCTCGCCTCGGGCGAGACCAACACGACGGTCGATGCCGGCCTCTACCAAGGCGCCGCGATCGGCGACCGCGTCTGGGAAGACAGGAACGCCAATGGCCAGCAGGATGCGGGCGAGAACGGCATCGCCGGCGCCACCGTGCGTCTCTACACCTGCGTGAACAACGCCCCCGGCGTGCTGATCGCCCAGACCACGACCGACGCGAACGGCAACTATGCCTTCACCAACCTGATGCCTGGCGACTACATCGTCGCCTTCGAGACCCCGACCGGCTACCAGCTCAGCACCGCCAACGTCGGCGCCAACGACGCCACGGACAGCGATGCGGGCACCAGCGGTTTCACCGGTTGCTACACCCTCGCCTCGGGCGAGACCAACACCACCGTCGACGCCGGCTTCTGGCACCCGGCTGCGATCGGCGACCGTGTCTGGCTCGACACCAACGCCAACGGCCAGCAGGATGCCGGCGAAGCCGGCGTCGCCGGTGTCGCCGTCGAGCTCTACACCTGCGTCAACAACCAGCCCGGCGTCCTGGTGGCCAGCACGAGCACCGACACCAGCGGCAACTACGGCTTCACCGGCCTCAAGCCGGGTGACTACCTGGTCAAGTTCATCACCCCCGCCGGCTACAGCCTGAGCCCGATCAACGTCGGCGGCGACGGCACCGACAGCGACGCCGGCCTTGGCGGCTTCACCGCCTGCTACAACCTCGAATCGGGCGAAACCGACAACAGCGTCGACGCCGGCATCTTCCGGCAGGCGCCCGGCATCACGATCGTCAAGGACGCGAGCCAGGTCATCGTCAGCCCCAACACCCCGGTCACGTTCACCTATTCGGTTAAGAACACCGGTGGCGTGGCCCTCTCCAACATCGTGGTGACGGACGACAACGCCACGCCCGAGTTCGCCGAGGACGACTTCAACCCGACCGCCGTGCTCGGTGCCAACGGCAAGAACATCGGCGACCTGGATGCCGACGGCCTGCTCGACACCAACGAGATCTGGAAGTACAGCGCATCGGTCATCCCCGTCGTCCAGATGACGATCACGCCCGCGGCGGGCGGGCCGACCTACGATGCCGGGATGCTCAGCTACGAGACACTGGCCAACGGTGACATCCGCGTCTACTACCGCCAGGACAACAACTTCAACGACAACACCTACGGCACCGGATCCGACATCGGCTGGACCTCGCAGGGCAAGACGCACAAGTTCGGCGACCTGACCGGGAGCGACAAGGCCGGCTTCGAGGTCCGCGCCAGCGACGGCACCGTGCTGTTCAAGTTCTATCAGGACTACATCACCGCATCGACGACCAACATCGACGGCTACACCGCGTACTCCGGCTACCAGTCGCTCGGGTTCAGCGGCGGAGACGGCAGCCTGGTGAGCGGCGGCACCCTGAACGCGCAGGCGGCCACGCTGCTGAAGGACTTCGACAGCACACTCGAGCTGAACCTCAACCAGGCCGGCATCGCCAACAATGGCATCGCCTACACCTCGATGACGGTGAACTCCCCGGTGGGCGATGCCGGCTGGGACGTGGTCAACGGCTACTACTTCACCATCTCCGCCGCGGCCTTCACGGGCGGGAAGACCTTCGGCGGCGTGACCATCTTCGATCAGCACAACTCACCGGCCAAGACCGGCGGCAGCAACACCTACGTGCCGACGATCGTGGTCGGGGCGTCGGTCAACACCGCAGTCGTCACCGGGACGGATGGCAGCACGACGGTCACCGCCAGCGACGATGCCACCGTGCAGGTCGTGCCTGGCCCGCTCGGCGCGCTCGGTGATCGCGTGTGGCTGGACCTCGACGCCGACGGCGTGCAGGACGCCGGAGAGGCCGGGATCGCCGGGGTCAAGCTGACCCTGCTGGGCGACTTCGACCAGAACGGCACGATCGACTACACCGCGACCACCACCACCGGCGCGAACGGCCTCTACAGCTTCACCGGCCTGCCCGCCGGCGAATACTCGGTGATCGTCGACACCACCACCCTGCCCGCGAAGCTGGTGCAGACCTACGACCTGGATGGCCTGGACACCCCCAACGAGGCCCTCCGTGAGCTGGCTGCAGGGCAGACGCGGACGGACTTCGATTTCGGCTACGTGCCGACCGCTCCCGGGTTTGCGCTGGTGAAGACGGCGGACAAGACGAGCGCCGCCTTCGGTGAGGCGATCACCTACACCTACGAGGTTTCCAACACGGGCAGCCAGGCCCTGGCGAACGTGGTGCTGCGGGATGACAACGCCACACCAGGCGACGCCTCGGACGATTTCCTGCCGAGCTACCTGTCCGGTGACGATGGTGATGGCCTGCTCGAGACCGGGGAGGTGTGGCGGGGAGGTGTGGAAATACACGGCGACGGTGACGCCGCCGATCGCACTCTCGGCGACGCTGAATGGACAGACGATCGCCGCGGGCTCGCTCTCGTGGCAGACGCTGGCCAACGGCGACATCCGCGTCACCTACCTGCAGAACACCGGCGTCAATGACAACACCTACGGCACGGGCGCCGCAGCCGACTGGACCAACGGCCACAAGTTCGGCGACCTGACCGGCAGCGACAAGGCCGGCTTCGAACTCAAGGACGCGAACGGCGTGACGGTGATGAAGTTCTACATGGACTACATCACGTCCGCATCGGCGCAGGAGCAGATCGCCGGCAGCAACGAATATGCGAGCTACTCGGGCTACCGCTCGCTCGGCGTCACCGGCGGCGACGGCAGCATCTCGCTCGGCAGCGCGGCCAACCTGTACGACTTCGACAGCACGCTGGAGCTCAACCTCAATCGCGCGGGCTACACCGGCATGATCGTAAACTCGCCGGTCGGCGATCCGAACTGGAACGTGGTGAATGGGTACTCCTTCACCGTCAAGGCAGGCGCCTTCGGCAGCGCGGGCTTCGGCGGCGCGTCGATCTTCGATCAGCACAACTCGCCGTCCAAGCTCGGCGTGAACACGCTCGTCCCGACCGCCACCGGCAGCGAATCGACCAACACCGCCATCGTCACCGCCACGCTCAACGGCAACACCGTGGTGGCGATCGACGACGCCACCGTGCTCATCGGCGCCGGTCCGGCGGCGGCGCCCAAGTTCTTCGTGGTCGATATCGGCAGCGACGACGCCTACAAGTACTCCGCCAGCGGTACCGCCGTGGGCGACTTCGCCCTGCAGGCCGGCAACACCGACCCGCGCGACATCGCCTCGAACGCCGACGGCAGCCGGCTGTGGGTGCTCGACAAGGACAAGAACGTCAACGTCTATACCGCCGACGGCACCGCGGTCGGGCTGTGGAAGGCCGACGGGCTCGGCTCGGAGCCGGAGGGCATCACGCTCGACGGCGGCGACCTGTGGATGGCGGATCGTGGCCGCAAGATCTACTGGTACGAAAACGCCGCCAGCAACGCGGCGGGCACCGACAGCCCGGAGAAGGTCTTCACCCCCTCCATGTCGGGCAACCTCAAGGGCATCGTCACCGACGGCACCTACCTGTGGGCGGTCACCGAGGGTGGCACGGACTATGTGTATCGCTTCGAGATCGTGCGCGACGGGTCGGGCAATCCGACCGGGCTCAGTGCCAGCGGGGTGTGGCAGCTCGCGACCGCGAACGCCAAGCCCACCGGCATCACGCTCGACCCGACCGGCCAGTCCGACAGCCTGTGGGTGGTGGATGAGTCGAGCGACACGGTGTATGAGTACGGCGGCGCGCGCACCCTGACCACCGGCACCGGCACCGTCACCGCCACCTTCAAGCTCGCCGCCGGCAATACCTCGCCGCAGGGCATCGCCGACCCGCTCGCCGCATCCGCCGATGCGTTCGCGCTCGCCGACGCGTCCGCGGTGCAGGACGCTGATGCGGCACTGGCCGACCCCTACGCGGACGCGTTCATCAGCACGCTGCTCGACGATGCGAGCGCCTGCGATGACGTCGGTCTCGTCGGCACGAGCACGCAGAGCGACTCGAGCCTGGCACTGCTTCACGCCTGAGCCTGGATCGTCTGCGCTAAGATCCACCTCAAGCACGGAAACGGCCGGGAATTCCTCCCGGCCGTTTCCGTGCGTGCATTGCTTCCACCTGCAGGCCGTTCGAGCGGCCTGCATGGTCCGGGCTCCTCGAGCCTCCGCGCACGGTAACTACGAATCCGATGACCGCCCAGACACAAGGCACACCTCCCGCCAACGAGCTCAGCGAGGCACTGCGCGCCCTCCGCCACGCCTTCATGACGGTGGGGGCGTTCAGCGGCTTCATCAACCTGATGATGCTCGCGCCCGCCCTCTACATGCTGCAGGTGTACGACCGGGTGCTCGGTTCGCGCAACGAGACCACCCTGGTGATGCTTACCGTGCTGGTGGTGGGAGCGCTACTGTTCATGGCCGCGCTCGAGAGCGTGCGCGGCTGGATCCTCGTCCGCGTCGGCGCCCGACTGGACGCCCAGCTCAATGCGCGGATCTTCACCGCCGCCTTCGAGCGCAACCTCCTGCAGGCCGGCAGCAACACCGCGCAGCCCATCCACGACCTCAACGCGGTGCGCCAGACCCTGACCGGGTCGGCGCTGCTCGCCGCGTTCGACGCGCCCTGGCTGCCGATCTACCTGGTGGTGATCTTCATCATGTCGCCGCAGCTCGGCGCCTTCGCGCTCGGCGGCGCGGTCGTCCTGCTCGTGCTGGCGGTGGCAAACGAGCGCATCTCGAAGCCGCGCCTGGACGAGGCGCAGAAGTTCTCGATGCAGTCGCACCAGGCGCTCACCAGCCATCTGCGCAACAGCGAGGTCATCGAGGCGATGGGCATGCTGCCCGCCATCCGCAAGCGCTGGCACGCGCTGCACCGCCAGCAGATCCAGGCCCAGGCGCTGGCCAGCGATCGCGCCGCGATGCTGAGCGGTGCCACCAAGTTCGTGCGCATTGCGATGCAGTCGCTGATCCTCGGCCTCGGCGCGCTGCTCGTGCTCGAGGACCAGATCACCGCCGGCATGATGATCGCGGCCTCCATCCTGCTCGGCCGCGCCTTCGCACCGATCGAGCTGCTGGTCGGCAACTGGAAGCAGATCGTGACCGGCCGCCAGGCCTACGCCCGCCTGCAGGAGCTGCTGCAGCGCCACCCCGCGCGCTCGACCGGCATGAGCCTGCCACGGCCGCAGGGCCGCATCAGCGCCGAGGCGGTGTCGGCGATGCCGCTGGGAACGCGGCGGATGGTGCTGAAGAGCCTCAGCTTCGCGATCGCGCCGGGCGAGGTCGTCGCGGTGGTCGGCCCGAGCGCGTCCGGCAAGTCCTCGCTCGCCCGCCTGCTGGTCGGCGTGTGGCCTCCCGCGGGCGGCAGCCTGCGCCTGGACGGGGCCTCGATCCACGACTGGAACAAGGACGAGCTCGGCCCCGCGCTCGGCTACCTGCCGCAGGACATCGAGCTCTTCGACGGCACCGTGGCCGAGAACATCGCCCGCTTCGGCGAGATCGACGCCGAGCGCGTGGTCGATGCGGCGCGCAAGGTCGGCATGCACGAGCACATCCTGCGCCTGCCGCAGGGCTACGACACCCCGCTCGGCGCCGAAGGCAGCAACCTGTCGGCCGGCCAGCGCCAGCGCATCGGCCTGGCGCGCGCGCTCTACGGCGATCCGACGCTGATCGTGCTGGACGAGCCCAACTCCAACCTCGACGAGGCCGGCGAGAAGGCCCTGCTCGAAGCACTGCTGGGCCTCAAGGCGCGCGGCGCCACGGTGGTGGTGGTCACCCACCGCATGTCGACCCTGGCTGCGGCCGATAAGGTGATGGTGCTCGCCGACGGCGCCCTCGCCGCCTTCGGCCCGCGCGACGAGGTAATCAAGCCGGCACCCGCCGCGGCGCCCGCCGCCCCGCCCCCGAACGCGCAGGCCACGCCACGGCGCGTGACGACCGTGGTGCCGGGCGCGCCGATCCTCGCGCCGGGCAAGATCGCCGGCCACTGAGCCGCGCCCGCCTCCGCGCCACCGCATCGACTCCGGAACCTGCAGATGTCCCTCGCCCCCCCCAACTCCCAATCCCCGAGCGGCGCCAGCAGCGCCACGAGCCCGGCCGAACTCAGCGACGCGCGCGCGCGACGCTGGGGCTGGCTGCTGGTGATCGCCGGCTTCGGCGGCTTCATGGCCTGGGCCGCGCTCGCCCCGCTCGATGCGGGCGTGGCCGCCCCCGGCACCGTGGTGGTGTCCGGCAACCGCAAGGCAGTGCAGCCGCTGGTCGGCGGCAAGATCGCCGAGCTCGCGGTGCGCGAAGGCGACGCCGTGCGCGCCGGCCAGGTGCTGGTGCGGCTCGACGACACCCAGGCGCGCTCGCAGCTCGACGTCGCGCGCGGCCAGTGGTTCACCGCCAGCGCGGTCGAAGCGCGCCTGGTCGCCGAACGCCTCGAGCACGCGCAGATCGAGTTCCCCGCCGCGCTGCACGAGGCCCACGCCGACCCGCGCGCCGGCGCCGCGATGGCGCTGCAGCGCGAGCTATTCGCCACCCGCAAGCGCGCGCTCGCGAGCGAGCTCGCCATCCTCGGCGAGAGCATCCGCGGTCTCGAGGCGCAGCTGCGCGGCGTGGAGGCGTCCTCGCAGGCACGCCGCACCCAGGTCGGGCTGCTGCGCGAGGAGATCGCCCGCCAGCGCGAACTGGTCGACGAAGGCTTCTACCCGCGCAACCGTCTCTCCGAGCAGGAGCGCGCCCTCGCCGCGCTGAACGCGGCGATCGCCGAGGACGCCGGCAACGTCGGCCGCATCCGCCAGCAGATCGCCGAGGCCCGCTCGCGCATCGTGGCGCGCGAGAACCAGCAGCGCCAGGAGGTCGAATCGCAGCTCACCGATGTGCAGCGCGACGCCGGCGCCCTCCTGAGCCGCATCGAGGCGCTCGATTTCGACCTGCGCAACACCCAGATCGCCGCCCCCACCGATGGCCTCGTGGTCGGCCTCGCGGTGCATACCGTCGGCGGCGTGGTCGGCGTCGGCAACCCGCTGATGGAGATCGTGCCGGCCGACGAACCACTCAAGATCGACGCCCAGATTCCGCCGCACCTGATCGACCACGTGCGTGCCGGGCTGGAGGTCGACATCCTGTTCCCCGCCTTCAACCGCGCCACCACCCCCAACGTGGGCGGACGGGTGCTGCAGGTCTCGGCCGACGTGCTGGTCGATCCGCAGCGGGACATCCAGTACTTCAAGGCCGTGGTCGAGGTCACCGCCGAGGGCATGGCCAAGCTGCGCCAGCACGAGATCCGCGCCGGCATGCCGGCCGAGGTGTTCGTGCGCACCGGCGAGCGCACCCTGCTCAACTACCTCGTCAAGCCGCTCACCGACCGGCTCAAGGGCGCCCTGACCGAACCATGACGCACATCGCCCCACGCCCCCTCGCGCTCGTCCTCGCGCTCGCCGTGTTGCCCGCACCGGCAATCGCCGCCGGTGCCTTCGCCGCGGCGGTCGAGGCCGCGCGCAGCCACGACGCCGCCTACCGCGCCGCCCGCCACGAACTCGAGGCCGGCGAGGAGCTGGTGCCGATCGCCCGCGCCGGCCTGCTGCCGACGGTCACCGCGAGCTACTCGGAGTCGCGCGTGCGCGGCGAGCGCGACTTTGCCCTGGCCCCGACACAGGACCTCGACTACCGCAACCCGGTCGCCGCGCTGCAGCTGCGCGCGCCGCTGCTCAACCTCGAGGCGCACAGCCGCCATGCCGCCGCGCAGGCGCAGACCGAAGGCGCCCGCGCCCGCTTCGCCGCGGGCGGGCGGGAGCTGCTCGACCGCCTGGGACTCGCCTACGTGCAGCGCCTGTTCGCCGAGGAGACGCTCGCGCTCGCGCGCGTGCAGGTGGACGCGCTCACGACCCAGACGGAGATCGCCCGCCGCCGCCTCGCCGCCGGCGAGGGCACCCGCACCGAACTCGCCGACGCGGCGGCCAGCCTGGCCAGCGCCCAGGCCGAGCTGATCGCCACCGAAGACCAGCGCGCACTGGCCCAGCGCGCGCTGGCGCGCATCACCGGCAGCGAGACGCCCGCGCTGGATGTCCTGCCAACAGACGCGGCCCCCCTGCTGCCGGACTCACGCGCACTGGCGGACTGGGTCGCGCTCGGCCGCGCGCACAACCCGACGATCGCCACACGGCAACGCGAGATCGACGCGCTGCAGCATGAGATCCGCCGCGCGCGCGCCGGTCATTTCCCGCGCGTCGACCTGGTCGCGAGCGCGATCAAGGCCGAGAACGAGTCGATCAGCACCCTGGACCAGGAGACCAGCCAGTACAGCGTCGGCGTGCAGGTGAACATCCCGATCTATGCCGGGGGCGGTGTCGACGCCTCGGTGCGCCGCGCCGCAGCGGAACTCGCACGCGCCCAGGCCCGGCTCGAGGATGATCTGCAGGCCCTGCAGCTCGACATCGAGCGCCAGTTCAGGACCCTGGAGAGCGGGCGGGCGCGCCTGAGGGCGCTGGACGATGCCGTGGCCTCGAGCGCGCTCGCGCTGCAGGGCGCGCGGCGCGGCCAGGCCGCAGGGGTGTTCAGCACCGCTGACGTCCTCGACGCCCTGCGCCGCCACCACGCCGCGCGACGCGACGCCGCCCAGGCGCGTCACGAACTGCTGATCGCGCGCATCCGGCTGCAGGCGCTGGCGGGAGTCCAGGAAGAAGAGATCGTCGCCGATGTGGACCACCTGCTGGCAGCGACAACCGGCTCCACGCGCTGACGGGCCGGGAGCAGACAGGCGGTGCCGAGACTCGACCGCCTTGGGGACGGTGGCGGGGGCGTGACGAAAGAGGGTGGCGGAGGCGGTGAGATTCGAACTCACGAGGGGCGCAAACCCCTGACGGTTTTCAAGACCGTTGCATTCAACCGCTCTGCCACGCCTCCGCAAGGCCGCGAAGTATATCACTGCGCACTTGCGCGCCAAATCCGCGAGCGGCACCCGGGACGGCCGACCGCGCCGAGCGCCGCCGCCGGCCCACCGTGTCGCCGGGCTCAGGCCGGGGCCGGCCGCTCGAAGAGCGCGATCGACTCCACGTGCGAGGTCTGCGGGAACATGTTGGCGATGCCGGCGCCCTTCAGCACATAGCCCTTCTCCCGCACCAGCACCGCCGCATCGCGCGCCAGCGTGGCAGGGTTGCAGGACACGTACACGATGCGCGCGGGCTGCTGCTGCGCACCGATCGCCTTCACCACGGCGATCGCACCTTCGCGCGGGGGATCGATCAGCAGCTTGTCGAGCGGCCCCAGCGCCGCGAGGCTGTCCTCGGTGGCCTCGAACAGGTTGGCCGCGTAGAAGCGGGTCCGCTCCGCCAGACCATTGCGGCGGGCGTTGTCGAGCGCGCGCGCGACCAGCGCATCGCTGCCTTCGACACCGATGAGCTGCGCGCCGCGCCGGGCGATCGGCAGGCTGAAGTTGCCCAGGCCGCAGAACAGGTCGGCGATGCGCTCGCCCGGCTGCGGATCGAGCAGCTGCATCGAGCGCCGGATCAACAGGCGGTTGATGTGCACGTTGACCTGGGTGAAGTCGGTCGGCCGGAAGTCCATGCGCACGTCGAATTCGGGCAGGGTGTAGGCGAGCGCCGGGGCATCGAGCGGATGCAGCGGCCTTGCCGACTCCGGCCCCTGCGGCTGCTGCCACGCCTGGATACCCTCGGCCTCGGCAAACGCGGCCAGCCGCCTGACATCGGCTGGGCTGAAGGGCTTCAGGTTGCGGAACACGAACACGGTGGCTGCGTCGCCGATGGCGATCTCGACCTGCGGCAGGCGATCGGCGATCGACAGGCCGGCGATCATCTCGCGCAGCCGCGGCAGCCGCGCCGAGATCGCGGGCGGCAGCACCGGGCACTCGCGCATGTCCACGATGTAGCTCGAGCGCCGCTCGTGGAAGCCGACGCGCAGCCCCCCCTTGCTCGGTACCAGGCGCACCCCGAGCCGCGCGCGGTAGCGATAACCCCAGGCGGGGCCATGGATCGCCGGATAGATGATCCCGGGCCGCAGCTTGCCGATGTGCCACAGCGCATCTTCGAGGATGCGCTGCTTGGCCGCCGCCTGCGCGATCGCGTCGAGATGCTGCATCGAGCAGCCGCCGCAGGTGCCGTAGTGCCGGCAGCGCGGCGCCACGCGCTGGGCGCTCGGCTTCAGG
The DNA here is from genome assembly GCA_029286945.1 of Thauera sp. Lineage (GTDB taxonomy): Bacteria > Pseudomonadota > Gammaproteobacteria > Burkholderiales > Rhodocyclaceae > Thauera. The sequence continues at coordinate 23,336 of JAREIX010000001.1, forward strand.
ATGCGCACCGCCTCGGCCTGCTCGTAGCTCGGGCGGGCGCGGCGGACGACGTACTCCACCCGCTCGCCGGGCAGGGCGCCCTCGACGAACACGGCCTTGCCGTCCTGGCGCGTCACGCCGCGGCCTTCGTGGTCCAGGGAGTCGATGAGGGCGATGGGCATGGTTGTGTGCGTGCGGACGGGGAGCGCGATTCTAACGCGCGCCCGTGATCCCCGCGCAGCGCGTGCGCAGTCGCGCCCGACACGGCGCCCCGAGACGGCCTGGGTGGCACTCCGGCCGGCACCGGAGGCGATCGTCGCTCATTTTTATCCAATTGTTTCGCAATGTTTTTTTACGCCTGAGTGACATTTTGCAACGCACCATTTCATCCTTTCGCCATGAATGCGCATGCTAGAATCGCTTCGCTTTTGCTGCGACCGCCAGTCCTCGTGCGCCACCTCCGGCGGCCGACACGGGCGTGGCGAAGAGCCCCCTGAACCCCAAAAAGGAACAACACCATGAAGAATTCCCTGCTCGTTGCTGCCCTCGTTGCCCTCGCCGTGTCCGCCTGCGGCAAGAAGGAAGAGCCCGTCGCTGCGCAACCCGCTCCGACCGCCCAGGAGCAGATGAAGGAATCCGCCGCGCAGGCCGTCGAGGCAGCCAAGGACAGCGCCAAGGCCGCCGGCGATGCCGCGGCTGCGGGCGCCCAGGTCGTGAAGGAAGAAGCGGCCGCTGCCGCGGACGCGACCAAGGAAGCCGCTGCCGCCGCCACGGAGAAGGCGGATGCCGCCGTCGAGGCCGTCAAGGAGGGCGCTGCAGCCGCGGCCGCCGAAGCCTCGCAGGCGGTGGACGCAGCCAAGGCTGCCGTCAGCGACGCCAAGGACTCGGCGCAGAAGTAAGCCCCGCTGCGCCCGCATCGGGGCGCTGCAGCAAACGAAAAAGCCGGCTCGCAGCCGGCTTTTTCGTTCGTGTGCGCCGGATCAGCGCAGCTGCTCGTGCAGCAGCCCGAGCATGCGGCGCGCGGTCTCGGAGTTGTCCTGCCCGCCCTCGCGGCTGAGCACACTGACGCGCGAGGCATCGCCCTGCCCCTCGACGCGCAGGCGGTACTCGCTGCCGCCCTGCGCCGGTTTCTCGTCGCTGCGCCAGAAGGCGAGGCGCGACAGGAAACCCTTGTCCGGGCTGCGGTTGTCGGCATCGGGATCGACGTAACGCACGAAATACAGGCCCTTGGCGCGGTCGCGGTCCTCGACGGTGAAGCCGATGCGGTCGAGCGCCAGCCCGACGCGGCGCCAGGCGCGATCGAAAGGCTCCTCCATCATGAGCATGACCCGGCCGTCGGCGGCGGAAGTGATCTGCGCGCGCTCGGGCACCTGCTCGACGGCGATCGCGGCCTCCGCGCGCACCTCCTCGGCGCCGAGCCGGACCATCAGGCGGCGCAGCATCTCGGCTTCGAGCTCGGGATCGGCCGGACGCGGCTGCCAGATGGTCGAGTCCTTGGCCTCGGTCGGGTAGATCTCCATCATCCCGCGGTGGCTGATGTACACCTCCACCGTGCCGGCCTCCTTGCCGGCCTCGAGACGGGTGCGGAACTTGTCGCGCTCGGGAGTCGAGAACAGCCCGTCGAACACCTTGCCGATGCTCGAGCGGACGAAGTCCTGCGGAATCTTGGCGCGGTCTTCGGCCCAGTCGGTCTCCATCACGCCGATGTCGGGGCTGTCGATGTTGAGGATGAAACCGAGCTCGAGCCAGAAATCCTTGATCTGCGGCCACAGCTCCTCGGGCGTGCCCTTGACCACCAGCCAGCGCTGGCTGCCCGCGCGCTCGATGCGCATCGACTCGGAGGGGGTAAGGACGGGGGATGCCGCCTGCGCCGCAGCCGGCTGGCCCGCGCGGTCGGCGCTGTAGGCGGAATAGGTGGCGACGCCGCGCGGCGACACGTCGGGGACCGCGAAGCGGTCGTCGCGCTGCGGCGCGGTCAGGTCGGGCGGAATCTCGAGCGGACGCTCGATCTGGCGGGCGCTCTTGTAGTCGATGCGCTTGGACTCGAGCAGCGATCCCGAACAACCGCCGAGCGCGAGCGAGAGTGCGAGCAGGGACAGTGAGGTGCGCGTGGAACGGTTCATGGAATTCCTGGACAGAGGGGTTCGGATCAGACCTGGATGCCGGCCTTGCGCATCGCCTTCAGCACACGTTCATGGTGGGCTGCGGAAAGCTCGGTGAGCGGCAGACGCAGCGCGCCGCCGATCAGGCCGAGGCGCGCGACGGCCCACTTCACCGGGATGGGGTTGGCCTCGCAGAAGAGGTCGCGATGCAGGCCGGTGAGCGCCGCATTGGTCTCGCGCAGGGTGCGCATGTCGCCGCTGGCCGCCGCGGCGCACAGGGTGTGCATGGCGCGCGGCGCAACGTTGGCGGTGACCGAGATCACGCCGTGTCCGCCGAGCATCAGGAAGGCCGCCGAGCTCATGTCGTCGCCGCTGTAGAGCGCGAAGTCGGCCGGCGCGCGCTCGATCAGGTCGCAGGCGCGGTCGATGTTGCCGGTGGCGTCCTTGAGACCGACGATGTTGGGGATCTCGGCCAGGCGCAGCGCAGTCTCGTTGCCCAGATCGGCGACGGTGCGGCCCGGCACGTTGTACAGGATCATCGGCAGCTCGACCGCCTCGGCGATCGTGCGGAAGTGGCGGTACAGGCCTTCCTGCGTCGGGCGGTTGTAGTAGGGCACCACCGAGAGGTGCGCGTCGGCGCCCGCCTGTCCGGCAAAGCGCGCGAGCTCGACCGCCTCGGCGGTCGAATTGGCGCCGGTGCCGGCGATCACCGGCACCCGCCGCGCCACGTGTTCGACCGTGGCGCGGATGAGCTCGCAGTGCTCGGCGACGCCCACCGTGGGCGATTCGCCGGTCGTGCCGACGATGACGATGCCGTCCGTGCCTTCGGCGATGTGCCAGTCGATGAGGCTGCGCAGGCGAGGGAAGTCAAGGCTGCCGTCGTCCTGCATGGGGGTGACGATGGCGACTAGCGATCCGGTAATCATGGCGTCGGGCAGTTGAGTAAAACTGCGATTCTAACGCCGAGTCGCAGCCAGCGCGACACGCCTCGATGCGCGTGCGCCCGGCCCCGCCGCGGCTCGGGTATGGCTGCGCCTCAAAGATCGGCGAGCGTCTTGATGTGAGCGACCACCGAGCGCGCCAGCGAGGACAGCGAATAGCCGCCCTCCAGGATCGACACGATGCGCCGGTGGCCGCAGTCCTCGGCCACGTCCTTGATCTGCTTGGTCGCCCACATGTAGTCGGCCTCGAGCAGGCCGAGCGAGCCCATGTCGTCCTCGTAGTGCGCATCGAACCCCGCCGAGATGAAGATCATCTCCGGGTTGTGGCTGCGCAGCGCCGGCACCACGATGTCGCCGAACACCTGGCGGAACGCGTCCCCGCGCGTGCCGGCGGGCAGCGGCACATTGCACATGTGGGCCGGCGGATTGTCGGTGCCGCTGTAGGGGTAGAAGGGATGCTGGAAGATGCCGGCCATCATCACCCGCGGGTCGTCGCGGAAGATGTCCTCGGTGCCGTTGCCGTGATGCACGTCGAAATCGACCACCGCAACCCGCGCCAAGCCGTACGCGTCGATGGCATGACGCGCGGCGATGGCGACGTTGTTCATGAAGCAGAACCCCATCGCCTTGGCACGCTCGGCATGGTGGCCGGGCGGGCGGACCGCGCAGAAGGCGTTCTCGATCTCGCCCTTCATGACCAGATCGGTTGCGTAGACTCCGGCTCCCGCCGAGCGCAGCGCCGCCTTCATCGTCCCCGGGCTCATCGCGGTATCGGGATCCAGGTGGCGGATGCCGTGTTCCGGCACGTTCTCGAGCAGGCTGTCGAGATACTCGGGCGAATGCACGCGGGTGATCTGTTCGCGTTCGGCGAGCGGCGCGTCGTAGAAGGAGATGTACATGTCCAGACCGGCGGCGATGAGGCGATCGTTGATCGCCGACAGCCGATCCGGACACTCGGGGTGCATGGCCCCCATGTCATGCAGCCAGCAGTCACGGTGCGTGATGAATGCCGTGGTGGTCATACTCCTCCCTCTCCCTTCGCGAACGCCGGCACGGCGGCCAAGGCGACCGGCGCCGGACACCTGTCGTGCCGGTCATCGTGATGCATGTCATCCGGACCGGCTGTCTTTGTCGCCTATTATCACCGCTTCCCGGCCAATTTCACAGTACGCCCGCAATGCCCCTGCACCATGCAAATCGCCTGCTCGAGACCGCCGGCCGCATCATCCTCGGCAAGGAGCGCGAGCTGCGACTCGCCCTCGCCTGCCTGGTCGCACGCGGCCATCTGCTGATCGAGGATGTGCCCGGCGTGGGCAAGACCACGCTCGCGCACGTGCTGGCGCGGCTGATCGGGCTGCAGTTCCAGCGCATCCAGTTCACCAGCGACCTGCTGCCCGCCGACATCCTCGGGGTGTCGATCTTCGACCGCGCCACCAGCGCGTTCCGCTTTCATCCTGGCCCCGTGTTCGCGCAGCTGATCCTGGCCGACGAGATCAACCGCGCCACGCCGAAGACGCAGAGCGCCCTGCTCGAAGCCATGGAGGAACGCCAGGTCACCGCCGACGGCGAGACCCTGGCGCTGCCCGAGCCCTTCTTCGTCATCGCCACCCAGAACCCGGCGCACCAGATCGGCACCTTCCCGCTGCCCGAGAGCCAGCTCGACCGCTTCCTGCTGCGCATCCGCCTCGGCTACCCCGACCGCGCGGCCGAGCGCGCGCTGCTGATGGGCGAGGACCGGCGCGAGCTGCTCGAGCGCCAGCCTGCGGTCGCCAGCCCCGCCGCGCTGCTCGAGCTCCAGCACGCCGCACAGCGGCTGCACGTCTCCGCAGCCCTGATCGACTACGTCCAGGCCCTGCTCGGCGCAACCCGCAACGACCCCGAACTCGTCAGCGGCCTGAGCCCGCGCGCCGGCCTCGGCCTGCTCGCGGCCGCCCGCGCGTGGGCGCTGCTCGATGGGCGCGACCATGTCCTGCCCGAAGACGTACAGACCCTGTTCCCCCACGTCGCCGCCCACCGCCTGCACCTGGCCGGCGATGGCCGCCCCGTGCCGCCAGCCACGCTGGTGCGCATGATGCAGGCAGTCGCGGTGCGCTGATGCGGCCGCCCGGTTCGCTCGCGACGGCGCTGCGGCGGGGCGCCGACCGCTGGCTGTTTCGCCTCGGCGCGCCGGAGCCCGCCCCGATCCGGCTCACCCAGCGCCGGATCTACGTGCTGCCGACCCCGGCCGGGCTGGGCTTCACCGCCGCGCTCCTGGTGATGTTGCTGACCTCGATCAACTACAACCTCAGCCTCGGCTACGCCCTCGTCTTCCTGCTCGGTGGCGCGGCGACGGCGAGCATCGTGCATGCGTTCCGCAACCTGCTCGGCCTCGCCCTGCGGCCGGGGCGCTGCGAGCCGGTGTTCGCCGGCGAGGCGGCGGGCTTCCGCCTGCTGATCGACAACCCGCGCGCCGCGCGCCGCCCGGCGCTGCGCCTTCGCGCGCAGGGGCAGTCGAGCCCCTTCGAACTCGCGCCGACGGCCGAGACGTCGGTGCTGCTGGCCTGCCCCACCGCCCATCGCGGCCGCCTCGACATCGGCCGCACCATCGTCGAGACCACCTGGCCGCTCGGCCTGATCCGGGCCTGGAGCGTGTTCGTGCCCGCTGCCGCGTGCATCGTGTACCCCGCGCCCGAGATCGACCCGCCGGCCCTGGCCGGAGACGGCACGGGGAGCACGGACGCGCGCGCCGGCGCACGCGAGGGCGACGACGACTTCGCCAGCCTGCGCGCGCACCGCGCCGCCGACTCGCCCCGCCATGTCGCGTGGAAGGCGCTCGCCCGCGGCGGACCGATGCTCACCAAGCACTACGCGGCCGCGCAGGGTGGCGACGTGGTACTGGACTGGTCGGCACTACCGGCCGGCCTGGGGGTCGAGCAGCGCCTGTCGCGCCTGACAGCGTGGCTCCTGCGCGCGGAACAGGCCGGACGGCGCTATGCGCTGCAGCTGCCGCAGATCCACATCGCCGCGGGTAGCGGGCGGGAGCATCGGGCGCGCTGCCTGCGCGAGCTGGCCCTGTACGGCATCGCCCCAGCCCCGCCGGCTCCCAGGTCATGAGCCGGATCCGAGCCTGGCTCGCCGTGGCGCTCGGCCGCAGCCACCCGGCCGATGGCCTCGCCAGTACGGCGCAGGCCGCAACGCTCGACCGCCGGCAGGCGGTGTGGCTGCTGGCGGCGGCCGTCCTCGCCGTCGCCCCCCACGGTCTCTGGCTGCCCGCCTGGGTGCACGCCCTCTGCCTGCTCCTGCTCGGCTGGCGCGGGCTGATCGTGTGGCAGGGCACGCGCCCGCCGCCGACGCTGCTGCTGCTTGCGGTCGCGCTCGCGGCCGCGGTGGGCGTGCGCCTCGAGTTCGGCCACTTCTTCGGCAAGGATCCCGGCGTTGCCCTGCTCGCGCTGCTGCTCGGGCTCAAGCTGCTCGAGGCACGTCGGGCGCGCGACATCCGCGCCGCGGTGCTGCTATGCCTGTTCCTGCAGCTCGCGGTGTTCCTCGAGGACCAGTCGCTGGCGGTCGCCGCCCTCGCCGTGCCGGGAACACTGACGGCGCTCAGTGCGCTCATCGCACTCAGCGATCCGGCCGGCCGCGCGCGCGAACACCTGCGCACCGCCGGGCTGCTGCTGGTGCATGGGCTGCCCTTCCTCCTCGTCTTCTTCGTGCTCTTCCCGCGCGTCCAGGGTCCGCTGTGGGGACTGCCGGCCGACGCCTTCAGCGCACGCACCGGGCTGTCGGAGACGATGAGCCCGGGCTCGATCAGCGAACTCGGCACCTCCGGGGCGATCGCCTTCCGCGCCGCCTTCGCCGGCCCGCCCCCGCCGCCGGCCCAGCGCTACTGGCGCGGGCCGATCCTCACCGACTTCGACGGACGCACCTGGTCAGCCGCGCCCGCGACCGAGGCGGAGACGCCTTTCCACGCCCCGACCGGCCGGCGGCTCGACTACGTGCTGACCCTGGAGGCGCACAACCGGCGCTGGCTGCTCGCCCTCGACTACCCGGGCGCCGCCGGACCGGCGGTACGCTTCACGAGCGACCACCGCGCGCTCAGCCTGCGGCCGGTGCAGAGCCGCAGCCGCTTCACGCTCAACGCCTACCCCGACGCACGGATCGGCCTCGACGAATCCCCCGCCGTGCTCGCCGCCGCGACCCGGCTGCCGGCCGACAGCAATCCGCGCAGCCGCGAACTCGCCGCGCGCCTTGCCGCGGGCGCGAGCTCGCACGCCGAGATCCTCGCGCGCGTGATCGCCCACATGCGCGGCGCCCGCCTCACCTACACCCTGCGCCCGCCGCTGCTCGATCGGCACGCGGCCGATCGTTTCCTGTTCGATACCCAGCGCGGATTCTGCGAGCACTTCGCGTCGGCCTTTGCGGTGCTGATGCGGGCGGCCGGGGTCCCGACGAGGGTGGTGACCGGCTATCAGGGCGGCGAAGTCAACCCGGTCGATGGCTACCTGGTCGTGCGTCAGTCCGATGCCCACGCCTGGGCCGAGGTCTGGCTCGATGGGCGCGGCTGGCTGCGGGTCGACCCCACCGCGCTCGCTGCCCCCGAGCGCATCGAGGACGGGCTGGCGGCGGCACTGGCGGCCGAAGGCGAGCTTCCCTTCATGCTGCAGGCCGACATGGACTGGCTGCGTGGCGCGCGTCACCGCTGGGAGGCCTTATCCAACACCTGGAACCAGTACGTTCTTGGCTACAATCCGGAGCGACAGCGCGAATTGTTGAGTCGCCTCGGCACGGCCGGCGACAGTGCGGCGAAGCTGGCGGGACTGCTCGCCGGCCTCTCCGCGGCCCTGCTGCTCGTGCTCTACGCCTGGGCAGTCTGGCAGCGTCGCACGACCGATCCGGTGCAGCGCGCCTGGGAACGCTTCTGCGCCCGCATGGCGCGCGCCGGCCTCGGTCGCGAGTCGTGGGAGGGGCCGCTCGCCTATGGCGAACGACTCGCCGCGGCCTTGCCCGAGCAGGCACACGCGCTGCGCGCCGTCTGTGCCGATTACGCCCGGCTGCGCTACGGCGCAGCCGGTACGCGTGACCCTTTGCGCGCACTGGAACAACAGATGAACGAGATCCGGCTCCCATGACCCCGTACCCGCAGCCAATCGACGCAACACCCGCTGAGGCGGTCCAAACCACCGACCGTGGCCGCCGGCCGATCACCGCACTTGCCGCCACCGCGGTCGCGAGCCTGCTGCTCCTCGCCGCGCCGGCGCCGAGCGCGGCCTCCTATGCCGACCGCGCCGAAACCCGCGCCTTCATCGCCGAACTGGCCGAGCGCCATGCGTTCGACCCGGCCGAACTCGATCGCGCGCTGTCGCAGGCCGAGTACGAACCCGACGTCATCCGCCTGATCACCCCGCCGGCGCGAAAGGGCGTGCGCTCGTGGCGGAACTATCGCGCGCGCTTTCTCGACGACGTGCGCATCGACGGTGGCATGGACTTCTGGGCAGCGCACACAGCCGAGCTGGAACGTGCAGCGCGGGAATTCGGCGTGCCGGCGGAGATCATCGTCGCCATCATCGGCGTGGAGACTCTCTACGGCCGCAACACCGGGAATTTCACCACGCTGTCCGCGCTGGCCACGCTGGCCTTCGACTATCCGCCGCGTGCGGAGCTGTTCCGTCGCGAACTCGAGGCCCTGTTCCTGCTCGCCCGCGAGCAGGGCCGCGACCCGGCCAGCTACAGCGGCTCGTTCGCCGGAGCGCTGGGCTATCCGCAGTTCCTGCCGAGCAGCATCCGCAGCTTTGCGGTGGACTTCGACCGCAATGGCCGGATCGACTTCGACGGCGACGCGGTCGATGCCATCGGCAGCGTTGCCAACTATCTGCGCGTGCATGGCTGGCAGACCGACGCCCCCATCGCCGAGCGCGCCCGCCTGCCGTCCGATACCGACAGCGCGGCACTGGTCGGCGCCGGCATCGAACCGAAGCTGAGCCCGGAAGCGCTGAGCGCGCAGGGGGTCACCACGCTCGACGGACGCCCCGCCGCAGCGCTCGCAACCCTGGTCGACCTCGAGACGCCAGGGGCGGACACGGAGTACTGGTTCGGCTACCGCAATTTCTACGTCATCACCCGCTACAATCGCAGCAGTTTCTACGCCATGTCGGTGTTCGAGCTCGCCGAAGCGCTGCGGCTGCGCAGACTGGTCGACGGGATCCGTGCCGAGCGACGCTGAAGGGTGCACACATCATGTCCGTCCCCGCGAGTTCTCCCGCTAGCGCAGCCGACCTGAAGCCGGCGCCGCTGAGCCTGTCCGACCTCGGGGCGGCGCTGCGCTTCGGCATGGCGCAGTTCCGCGCGATCCCGCTGCTCAGCATGAGCTTTGCCGCGTTGTTCGTCAGCATCGGCCTGCTGCTGTATGCAGCGCTCGAATTCGGCCGCATCGCGCCGATGAGCCTGTCGCTGGCGGGCGGCTTCATGCTGGTCGGTCCGGTCCTGCTGGCGGGCTTCTTCTCGGTGTCCGACAAGGTCCGCGACGGGCGCCACCCCGCCTTCGGCGACATCTGGGACGGCTTCCGGCGCATGCCGCGGGGCGGCTGGGTGGTGTCCTTCGTGTGCGGCCTGCTGTTCCTGATCTGGGTGACCGACGCCGGCATCCTCTACGGCTTCATGGTCGGGCGCGAGCCCTTCGGATTCCTCAGGCTGCTGCACATCGAAGGCGTCGTGATCAGTTACGCCGGCTACAGCGCGATCATGGGCGGCGTGCTGGCCTTCATCCTGTTCGCGGTGTCGGCGTTCTCCATCCCGCTGATCTACGACGGCCGCGCGCAGCTGGTATCGGGCGTGGTTGCCAGCGTACGCGCTGTGTTCGGCCGCTTCGGGGTGGCGATGTGCTGGGCGCTGACGCTGTCCGCGGTGATCATCGTCAGCGCCCTGCTGCTGCCGCTGCTGCTGATCAGCTTGCCGGTGATGGCCTACGCGAGCCGCGAGCTGTACTTCCGCACCTTCCCGCCCGCCGCCGGGCCGGGCGGCGGCTGAGGGCTCACAGCAGCGCGTCGCGTGAAATGCCATGACGCTTGAGGATGCGCCGCAACTGGCCGAGCGCCTCAAGCTGGATCTGGCGTACCCGCTCACGGGTCAGCTCGAGGCGCGCCGCAAGCTCCTCCAGGGTCAGCAACTCGCACTCGTCGATGCCGTAGCGATGGCGGATCACCATCCGCTGCTTGTCGCTCAGCATCTTGATCCAGTCGCGCACGAGGGATTCCACCTCCGAGCAGTGGATCTGCACATCCGCGCTCGCCTGGTGCTCGTCGGCGAGCGACTCGCCGATCGACAGCGTGGGATCGATGTCGAGCGGTGCGTCGAGCGAGGCCGTGTGCTCGCTCAGCGCCAGGATGCTGCGCACCTCCTCGATGGTCCTGCCGAGCCGCTCGGCGATCTCCTCGAGCGAGGATTCGCCGTTCGAGCTCGCCTCGATGTGGCGCTGGGCGCGCAACACCTGGTTGAGTTCCTTGACCACATGCACCGGCAGCCGGATGGTGCGCGACTGGTTCATGATCGCGCGCTCGATGTTCTGGCGGATCCACCAGGTCGCGTAGGTCGAGAAGCGGAAGCCGCGCTCCGGATCGAACTTCTCGAGCGCGTGCATCAGGCCGAGATTACCCTCCTCGACCAGGTCGAGCAGCGGAATGCCGCGATTCAGGTAATGCTTGGCGATATTGACGACCAGCCGGAGGTTGCGCTCGATCATCGTCTGGCGCGCGTCGAAATCGCCCATGCGGACACGGCGGGCAATGTCGAGCTCCTCCGCCGCGGTGAGCAGCGGGTTGGCGCCGATCTCGTTCAGGTAGAGCTGCGTGACGTCGCTGAAGAAGTCGTTCTCGACGACAGGCAGCGCATGGACCGCGAATACCTCCACCTCGGGCGGAAGATCCGGTTCATGACTTTCCAGTTCGTCAAGATTCGCCGGCTCTTCCATACTTTCCCCTTAACGTGCGGGCAGATATCCCATCGGGTCGACCGCCTTGCCCTGCTTGCGGATCTCGAAGTGCAGCTTGGGCCGGTCCGCTTCCGAGCTGCCGAGCTCGGCGATCTTCTGGCCCTGGACGACCTGATCGTCTTCCTTCACGAGCAGCTTGTCGTTGTGGGCATAGACCGAGTTGTACTCCTGGTTGTGCTTGATGACAATCAGCTTGCCATAGCCGCGCAGGCCGCTCCCTGCATAGACGACCTTGCCGGCCGACGCCGCATAGACCGGGTCGCCCACGCTGCCGCCGATGTCCAGGCCCTTGTTCGAAGCCTCGTTGAACCCCGCGATCAGCGTGCCCTTTGTCGGCCACTGCCACTGACCGCCGGCGACCGCGCCCGGCGCCGGCTCGCCGACGACCGCTGGCGGCGCCTCGGGCGCGGCCGGCTCGGCGACCTGAGCCCGCCCGCCGATGGGCTCGCGCACCAGCGGCACAGCCCCGGCTTCGGACCCGGTCGGGGGCACCGGTGTCGCCACCGCCCCGGTCGTGCCGGGTGCGGCAATCGCCACCTGCGACGCGCCGGTGGGCGAGACACGGATGGTCTGGCCAACGTGAATCTGGTTCGGGTCGGTAATGCTGTTCCAGGTCACCAGGTCCGGCAGCGTCACGCCGTACTGGCGCGCGATGCCCAGCAGGGTCTCGCCCTGGCGGACAGTGTGGAAACCCGAGGGCGCGGCCGCTGCCGGAGTGGTCACGGCGCCCCCCGCACCGTCACGCACCGGTGCGGTGACCTGCGAGGCGCAGCCCGCGCTCAACAGTGCGACCAGCAGAATGGAAAGATAGCTAGAACGTGTGCGCATCCGAAATTACCGTTGTTCATTCCGTACCGCCGAGCAGCGGCACGAAGCGTACCGCCTCGTAAACGCTCTCGCGGAAAATGTTGCCCTGGCGCTCGACGAGCACGAGCCGCTGCTCCGCCCCGCCAACCGGCACGATCAGGCGACCACCGGGCGCAAGTTGATCCTTCAGCGCGGGCGGCACACCCACCGCGGCGGCGGCGACGACGATGCTGTCGAAGGGCGCGGCCTCAGAAAGACCGAGGCTACCGTCCGCAAGTTTCAGCCGTACGTTGGGCAGACGCAAGGGGCGCAGATTCGCGCGCGCGCGATCGAGCAGGGCGCGGATGCGCTCGATCGCGAAGACTTCGGTGGCCAGCAGCGACAGCACCGCGGCCTGGTATCCACAGCCGGCGCCCACCTCCAGCGTCCTGCCGAGTTCGCGACCCGCACGCAGCAGCTCGAGCATGCGCGCAACCACGAAGGGTTGCGAGATCGTCTGCTGGAATCCGATCGGCAGCGGCGTGTCGTCGTAGGCACTGAAGGCGAGCCCCTCCTCGACGAAGGCGTGACGCGGAACCGCCTGCATTGCCGCCAGCACGCGCTCATCGCGAATCCCCTGCGTCCGCAGGCGCTCGACCATGCGCGCGCGCGCGCGCGCCGCCTGACCCGCGTCGGCCACTCGTGTCATCACTGCTGGAGCCAGTCGAAGACCGGCGCGATTAGGCCGGTGTGGGTCAGGTCGATCTGCAGCGGCGTCACCGACACGTAGCCATTGGCCACAGCATGGAAGTCGGTCCCCTCGCCGGCATCGGCCGCACCCCCGGCGGCGCCGACCCAGTACACGGTGTCTCCCCGCGGCGTCTGGCTGCGCACGACCGGCTCGGCCTTGTGGCGCTTGCCCAGGCGGGTCACCCTCACGCCGCGCAGACGCTCGTAGGCGACGTCGGGAACGTTGACGTTCAGCAGCACCGGACGCGGGAAGGGGTTGCGCATGAAACGCTCCGCGAGGTCGCGCGCAACTCTCGCTGCCGCCGTGAAATCGGTGGCGGACTTGCTGACCAGCGAGACCGCAATCGACGGCACCCCGAGCAGGAAGCCTTCCGTCGCCGCGGCGACGGTGCCCGAGTACACGGTGTCGTCACCCATGTTGGCGCCGTGATTCACCCCGGATACGACCATGTCGGGCAGGTGATCGAGCATCCCTGTCACGGCAAGGTGAACGCAGTCGGTGGGCGTGCCATTGACGTGATAGAAGCCGTTGGCGGTGCGCTTGAGGGAAAGGGGTCGGTCCAGCGTCAGCGAATTGCTGGCGCCGCTGCGGTCCCGCTCGGGCGCGACGACCGTGACCTCTCCGAGCGCACCCAGGGCCTCGGCGAGCGCCGAAATGCCCGGAGCGAAATAACCGTCGTCGTTGCTGACCAGGATACGCATCTGAAGTCCGTACGGGTTGCCGATAAGAACGGCCCGAGCAGCGCATGTTAGCACAGCGTCCTTGCGCTTCCGGCAAGGCCAGCGCAAAACAAAAAACCGGCCTGGGCCGGTTTGTTTGATTGGTCGGGGCGGCGGGATTCGAACTCGCGACCCCTTGCACCCCATGCAAGTGCGCTACCAGGCTGCGCTACGCCCCGACACAACCTTCAGCGTCGCCTCGATTTCGCCACGAAGCCCGGCAAGCAGCGCCTTGTAGCGATCGACCTCGACCAGGCTCTCCTGCTCCTGGATCGCAGACTCGCCGAGACGGTTGCGCGCACCGGAGATCGTGAAGCCTTCCTGGTACAGCAGCTGCCGGATCCGCCGGATCAGCAGCACCTCGTGATGCTGGTAATAGCGTCGGTTGCCGCCACGCTTGACCGGCTTCAACTGGGTGAACTCCTGCTCCCAGTAGCGCAGGACGTGCGGCTTCACGCAGCACAGGTCGCTGACTTCCCCGATCGTGAAATAGCGCTTCGCCGGGATCGGCGGCAATTCCTGCACACCGGTATCAGGGCTGCTTGCTTGCATCGCTGAGTCGCTCCACCGCGGCCTTCAGTTTCTGACTGGCGTGGAAAGTGACCACACGGCGAGCGGTGATCGGTATTTCCTCGCCAGTCTTGGGGTTTCGCCCGGGGCGCTGCGGTTTGTCGCGCAACTGGAAGTTACCGAAGCCCGACAGCTTGACGCTGTCGCCACGCTCGAGCGCCGTCCGGATCTCCTCGAAGAAGCCCTCGACCATGTCCTTGGCCTCGCGCTTGTTGAGGCCGACCTGCTCGAACAGCAGATCTGCAAGCTCTGCCTTGGTGAGCGTCATGTCAGCACCCCGTGCCACGCAGGCGGCCTCCGAGCACTGTCTCGGCCTGCCTGACGAGCACGGCCATCGCCGCCTCGACCTCGGCGTCCTCGAGTGTGCGCTGAGTATCTTGCATCGATACCCTGAAGGCAAGACTCTTCTTGTCGGGGTCGATGCCCTTGCCATGATAGACATCGAACAGGCAGATCTCGCGCACGATCGCGGGTGCGACCTCGCGCAGCACCTCGAGCACACGTTCGACCGCAATGTCGGCCGCCAGCACCAGCGCCAGATCCCGCCGCACGGCGGGCATGCGCGAAATCTCGGCATACGCCGGAAGGCGCGCGGACAGCGCGGCGTCGAGCGCCACCTCGAACACGACCGGTGCCGTGCCGAGCTCGTAACGCTGCACCCAGACCGGATGCAACTCGCCGATCACACCGATGCTGTGCCCATCGAGCCTCACCGAGGCCGCCCGCCCCGGATGCAGGGCCGGATGCGACAGCGGCGCGAAGCTGAGCTCGCGCGGCGCGAAGAGCGCCTCGAGATCGCCCTTGACGTCAAAGAAGTCCACGTTGCGCGCGCGCTCGCCCCACTGCTCCGGGGCAACCGAACCCGCGGCCAGACCGGCGATGTTCATGACCTGGTGGAAGCCGCGCACCGGCTCACCGTCGGCCTTGCGCTCGAACACGCGAGCGACCTCGAACACGCGCACACGGTCGATCTGGCGCTTGCGGTTCGTCGCCAGCGTGCCGACGAGGCCAGGAATCAGGCTCGAGCGCATCACGCTCAGGTGACTGGCGATCGGGTTGGCGAGGCGGATCGGCTGCTCGTTGGCGCAGAAGTCACGCTCCCAGGCCTCCTCGACGAACGCGAAGTTCACCACCTCCTGATAGCCGCGGGCGGCGAGCAGGTGGCGCAGCGCCCACACCGGGCGGCCATGCTCGGAGCTCGGCAGCATCATCAGGCTGCCCTGCGGCGCGATGGCCGGGATGTTGTCGTAGCCGTGCAGGCGGGCGAGTTCCTCGATCAGGTCCTCCTCGATCTCGATGTCGAAGCGCCACGACGGCGGCGTGATCAGGAAGTCGTCGCCCTCGCGCCCCACCTGCAGATGCACACGCTCGAGGAGCGCCAGCATGGCCGCATCGTCGAGCGTCACGCCAAGCACGCGACGCGCGCGCGCCGGGCGCAGCCGCACCGGCGGGCGCGCCGGCAGGGCCTCGGGGGCCAGCGCCTCGATCACCGGACCCGCCTCGCCGCCGCAGATCTCGAGCACGAGTCGCGTCGCGCGCTCGATCGCGGTCCGCGCCAACTCGGGATCGACGCCGCGTTCGAAGCGGTGCGAGGCGTCGGAGCTGAAGCCGTAGCTGCGTGCGCGGCCGGCGATGGCATCGGGCGCGAAGAAGGCGCTCTCGAGGAAGACCTCGGTGGTCTCCAGCGTGATGCCGCTGTCCTCGCCACCCATGATCCCGGCGAGCGCGAGCGCGCGCTTCTCGTCGGCGATCAGCAGGGTGTCGGCGGCCGGGGTGACAGTCTGCTCGTTGAGCAGCAGCACCTGCTCGCCCGCGGCCGGCATGCGCACGTGGATCGCGCCCTCGAGCTTCGTGTTGTCGAAGGCGTGCAGCGGCTGGCCGAGCTCGAGCATCACGTAGTTGGTGATGTCGACGAGCGCGCTGATCGCGCGCACGCCACTGCGCACCAGGCGGCGTGCCATCCACTCGGGGGTCGGCGCCTTCGCATCGACGCCGCGCAGGATGCGGCCGCAGTAGCGCGGACAGGCCTGCGGCGCGTCGAGGACGATGTCGCGCCGCCCCTCGAAGGCAGGCTCGACCGCCTCGACCACGGCCTGGCGCAGCGGCACACCGGTGATCGCGGCCACCTCGCGCGCCACCCCGGTCAGGCTCAGGCAGTCGGCGCGGTTGGGGGTCAGCTTGATCGTGAACAGGGTGTCGTCGAGCCCGAGGTAGTCGCGGATGTCGGCGCCGACCGGGGCGTCGTCGGGCAGCGCATAGAGTCCGCCATGATCCTCGGAGAGGCCGAGCTCACGCGCCGAACACAGCATGCCGAAGGACTCCACCCCGCGCAGCTTGGCCTTCTTGATCTCGAACTCGCCGGGCAGCACCGCCCCCACCACCGCACAGGGCACCTTCATGCCGGCGGCGGCGTTGGGCGCACCGCAGACGATCTGCAGCAGTTCGCCGCTACCGGCGTCGACCTTGCACAGCTTGAGCTTGTCGGCGTTGGGGTGCTTGTCGGCCTCGACGATCCGGGCCACGACCACGCCCTTGAACGCGGGCGCGGCCGGCTCGGCCTCTTCCACCTCGAGGCCGGCCATGGTCAGCAGGTGACCGAGTTCGGCGCTGTTCAGCTGCGGATCGACGAAGGTTCGCAGCCACTGTTCTGAGAATTGCATGATTCGATTACCCGGATTGCGTGATGGGGCAAAGTCTGTACGGCGATGTGCGGACGGACGGGACGACGCGGCGCGCGCAGGTCAGCGGAACTGGCCGAGGAAGCGCAGGTCGCCTTCGAAGAACAGCCGCAGGTCGTTCACACCGTAGCGCAGCATGGTGAGACGGTCGGGCCCCATGCCGAAGGCGAAGCCGGTATAGCGCTCGGGGTCGATGCCGCCGAAGCGCAGCACGTTCGGGTGCACCACACCGCAGCCGGCGATCTCGAGCCAGCGCCCCTCGAGCGCGCCGCTCATGAAGGCGACGTCGATCTCGGCCGACGGCTCGGTGAACGGGAAGAAGGACGGACGGAAGCGCACCTGCAGGTCGTCGGTCTCGAAGAAGCGGCGCAGGAAGTCGGCGATCACGCCCTTGAGGTCGGCGAAGCTGACCTTCTCGCCCACCCACAGGCCCTCGACCTGGTGGAACATCGGCGAGTGGGTGGCATCGGAGTCGACGCGGAACACACGCCCCGGAGCGATGATGCGCAGGTCGGGCATCGCCTCGGCGGCGCGATGGCGCTCGACGTGGGCCTGCATCGCGCGGATCTGCACCGGGCTGGTGTGGGTGCGCAGGAGCACGTCGTCATGACCTTCGAGGTAGAAGGTGTCGTGCATCGAACGCGCCGGATGGTTCTCCGGCGTGTTGAGCGCGGTGAAGTTGTGCCAGTCGGTCTCGATCTCGGGACCGTCGGCGACCACGAAGCCGATCGAGCCGAACAGCTGCTCGACGCGCTCGAGCGTGCGGCTGACCGGATGCAGCCCGCCCTGCACGCCGCCGCGCCCGGGCAAGGTCACGTCCAGTGCCTCGGCGGCGAGCTGGGCTTGCAGCGCAGCCTCGCGCAGCGCGTTGCGGCGGGCCTCGAGCGCACCCTCGATCGCCACCTTGGCGGCGTTGATCGCGGCGCCGGCCTCGCGGCGGGCATCCGGTTCGAGCTTGCCGAGCGACTTCAGGCGCTCGGTGAGCGACCCCGACTTGCCAAGGTAGCGCGCCTTGGCCTGTTCGAGTTGCGCGCCGTCAGCCGCGGCGGCGAATTCGGCGGCGGCCTGTTGTACCAGTTGATCGAGCTGTTCCATGTCCCTGCCCTGGCGGAATGCGGTGTTGCGGGATGGCGGAGCGGGCCCGCCATCGGAAATTCATGTTCGACCGCGCTTGGCGAGCAAGCCTGCGGCAGGCGCCTCATCTGCGGCGCCCCGAACGCCCCGCCCGTCTGCCACGAAGGGGGCGCTTCAGAAAAAAAAAGGAGGCCAGGCCTCCTTTTTTCGGACTGCGTCGGATTACGCAGCGAGTTTGGCCCGGGCCTGTTCGGCAATCACGGCAAACGCCGGCTTGTCGAACACGGCCAGGTCGGCCAGCACCTTGCGATCGATCTCGATCGCGGCCTTCTTGAGGCCGTTCATGAAGGTGCTGTAGGTCAGACCCAACTCACGCGCGGCGGCGTTGATACGGGCGATCCACAGGGCGCGGAACTGACGCTTGCGCTGACGACGGTCGCGGTAGGCGTACTGTCCAGCCTTCATCACCGCCTGCTTGGCGATGCGATAGACGTTCTTGCGACGGCCGCGATAACCCTTGGCCTGGGAAAGGACTTTCTTGTGACGGGCGCGGGCGGTTACACCACGTTTAACGCGAGGCATTGCGGTCTCCTATCAAGCGTACGGAAGCATGGCGCGAATCAGCTTTTCATCGGCCGCATGAACTTCGGTCATGCCGCGCAGCTGACGCTTCGCCTTGGTCGTTTTCTTGGTCAGGATGTGGCGCTTGAACGCCTGGGACCGCTTGATCCCCTTCTTGGTCAGGATGTGGCGCTTGAACGCCTGGGACCGCTTGATCCCGCCGCTGGAGCGGACCTTGAAGCGCTTCTTCGCTCCGCTCTTGGTCTTCATCTTGGGCATTGCTGAGACTCCATGTTTTTGGATGAC
>JAREIX010000129.1 GCA_029286945.1 Thauera sp.
TCCGCGTGCTCGGCGAGCGCAGCGGGCGTGCCGATCACCATCTCGTGCATCACCGCGCCGCGGTTCTCGTGGGTGAAGCGGATCGTCTCGCCCAGCCGCGCCTCGATGCGGTCGGGCACGAAGCGCATGGCGTCGCTCATGACGATGGGGATGGTGCGCGCCACCGCCGCCGCGTCGCCGGCGATGCCCCAGGGCTGCTGTTCCTTCGGCGGCTCGGCGGCAGACCCGGTGGCAGACTCGCCGGCAGGCTTGGCGGCATGCGCGGGCCCGCCGTGGGCGAAGGCGCCGCGCTGCAGGGCGAGCACACCGGCGGCAAGGCCGGTGGCGAGAAAACGACGACGGCTCTTCATCGGAAACCTTCTTTCGGGCGAGGCGTACTCGTTGCCATCAGGCGGGAACGTCATCCTGAGCGATCATCGTGCCCGACCTGCGATGCGGCAGGATACTGGCCAAGCGCCCGGTCTGCTCGCACACCCGGCCTACGCGCGCCGGGCAATCACCTGGGCGCCGCGGGCGGCGTCGCCGGCTGCATGCCCATCATGCGCTGCATCATGCCCATGTGCTGCTGCATCATCTGCATGTGCTCCTGCATGAGCTTCGGATCCATCATCATGCCGCCCATCGGGCCCATCGGAGCCGCGCCGGGCGCGGCCCCCGGCATCGGTGCGGCAGCCGGCGCGCGGCCCTTCATCATCGCCCCGGGACCCATCTGGCCGCCCATCATCGGGCCACCCGGCGGCTGGCCACCAAGCATCGGACAACCGGCGGCCCCGCCCTGCGACGCGGCCTCCAGCGCCTTGATCTGCTCTTCCATCAGGGCCATGCGGCGCTCGGGGTCGGTGGCCTCGCGGATCGACTTCATGCGCGCCTGCAGCGCGGGCACGCTCGCGGCCGGCGGCCAGGCCTGCGCCTGTTCGGCGGTCTGCGCCACCGCGGGGCTGGCCTGCAGGGCCGCGGCCAGCGCGAACACGGGCATGAGCCCGGCGAAACGATACGGACTGTGTTTCATGATCGATCTCCCATCGGTTGCGGTGTGAGTGCATTGCCCCGTGCAATGTCGTGCCACGCAGTCCATCTTGCGCGCGCGCACCTGTCCCCGTCCTGACCCCGAGGTTACATTTCTGTAATCCGCCGCCCGGCCATGCGGCGCGCGGCAGAATTCGCCGGACACGGCACGAAATCGGTGGGAGCAGTGCATGAAGATCCTGATCGTCGAAGACGAAGTGAAGACCGGCGACTACCTGCGCCAGGGCCTGACCGAGGCCGGCTTCGTCGTCAACCTGGCGCGCGACGGACTCGACGGGCTGCACCTCGCGCTCAACGGCGAGCATGACCTGGTCGTGCTCGACGTGATGCTGCCCACGCTCGATGGCTGGGCGGTCCTGCAGACCCTGCGCCGCAACGGTCGCGCGATGCCGGTGCTGTTCCTGACCGCGCGCGACCAGGTCGATGACCGCGTGCGCGGCCTCGAGCTCGGCGCCGACGACTACCTGGTGAAGCCCTTCGCCTTCGCCGAGCTGCTGGCGCGGGTGCGCACCCTGCTGCGGCGCGGGCGCAGCCACGAACCCGAGATCCTGCGCTCCTCGAACCTGGAGCTCGACCTGCTGCGCCGCCGCGTCAGCCGCTGCGGCCAGCGCATCGACCTGACCGCCAAGGAGTTCGCGCTGCTCGAGCTGCTGCTGCGGCGCAAGGGCGAGGTGCTGCCGCGCTCGCTGATCGCCTCGCAGGTGTGGGACATGAACTTCGACAGCGACACCAACGTGATCGAGGTCGCCGTGCGCCGGCTGCGGGCGAAGGTGGACGACCCCTTCGAGCCCAAGCTCATCCGCACGGTGCGCGGCATGGGCTACGTGCTCGAGGCGATGGAGCCGGCCTGAGGATGCGCCCCTTCGGCTCGCTGACCGCCCGCCTGGCGGCGCTCTTCGCCGCCCTCACCGCCGGCCTGCTGGTGCTCTTCGCGGTGCTGTTCGGGCGCATGCTCGACGCGCACTTCCAGGAGCTGGACCTGCATGAGCTGCACGGCAAGCTCACCCTCATCCGCAATGCGCTGCAGGACGAGACCGCCGGCAGCGCGCCCGCCGAGCGCATCCAGGCCCTGGAGCGCGCCTTCGTCGGCCACGAGACCGTGGGCGTGCTGCTGCGCGATGGCGACGGCCGCGTGCTGCGGATCATCCACGCCGAGCACTTCACCGCGGCGCAGCGCGCCGGGGCGCGCCTGGGCGCGGCGGCCGGCGACTGGTCGGTCGAGGGCCGCCCGCATCGCGGCATCGAGGCCGACGTGCCGCTGGCGGACGCCGGCGCCGAGGCGCGCGCGCTCGAGGTACTGGTGGCGCTCGACCTCTCGCATCACGTGCATTTCCTCGAGTCGGTGCGGCGGGCGACGTGGGCCGGCGTGGCGGTGGCGGCGCTGGTGGCGGCGCTGTTCGGCTGGTTCGCCGCCCACCGCGGGCTGGCGCCGCTGCGCCGCGTCACCGACACCGCCCGCCGGCTGTCGGCGCGCCAGCTCGGCGAGCGGCTGGCAGCCGACGATGCGCCGCTGGAGGTGCGCGACCACGTCGAGGCCCTCAACGGCATGCTCGCCCGCCTGGAGGCGGCCTTCCAGCGCCTTGCCGACTATTCGGCGGACATCGCCCACGAGTTGCGCACGCCGATCTCGAACCTGATGACGCAGACCCAGGTCGCGCTGTCGCGGCCGCGCACGGCCGAGGAATACCAGGACATACTGGCCTCGAATCTGGAGGAATACGAGCGCATCGCGCGCATGGTCAGCGACATGCTGTTCCTCGCCAAGGCCGAGGAGAACGCGCTCGCCCACGGCAGCGAGGCGATCGACCTCGCGCATGAGGCCGACGCGCTGATCGACTTCTACGAGGCGCTCGCCGACGAGCGCCAGGTGCGCATCCTGCGCCAGGGCCAGGCGAGCGTGCTCGGCGACCGCCTGATGCTGCGCCGCGCGCTGTCGAACCTGATCTCGAACGCGCTGCGCCACACCCCGGCCGGCGGCGCGATCACGATCGAGATCGACGCGGCGGCAGACGCGGATGCCGACGGCGCCGGCGTGCGCGTGGTGGTCAGCAACGCCGGCGACCCGATCCCGCCCGACCAGCTCGAGCGCATCTTCGACCGCTTCCACCGCGGCAGCACCCAGCGCGCGCGCCACGGCGAAGGCGCCGGGCTGGGGCTGGCGATCACGCGCTCGATCGTGCGCGCCCACGGCGGCGAGATCTCCGCGCGGTCCGTGGCGGGGCTCACCCGCTTCACCATCACCCTGCCCCGGCACGGGGCGCCCATCCCGCCCTGAGGGCCGGCGGCGCGGCCGGCCCGTGCGGCGGTTCATGGGGGCGAACCGCGGCGGGTCCATGCAGTCGGACTCGCTGCGAGCGCCCGGCGAATGGACTACAACACCATTTGATCGTCGCCGATCCGTATCCCCCGCCAACGTCGAGGAGCAAGGACACGCCATGACAAAGCTCAACATCAACGGCCGCGAGCGCACGGTCGATGCCGATCCCGACACGCCGCTGCTGTGGGCCCTGCGCGACAACCTGGGCCTGACCGGAACGAAGTTCGGCTGCGGCATCGCCCTGTGCGGCACCTGCACCGTGCTGATGGACGGCCGCCCGATCCGCGCGTGCACCACGCCGATCTCGGCGCTCGAGGGCAGCCGCATCACCACCATCGAGGCGGCGACCGCGGACGGCGATGCGGTCGGCGCCGCGGTGCAGGCCGCGTGGATCCGGCACGACGTCGCCCAGTGCGGCTACTGCCAGAGCGGCCAGATCATGAGCGCGATCGCGTTGCTGAAGTCCGTGCCGCGCGGATCGACGCCGAGCGCGGCCGACATCGACGCCGCCATGGCCGGCAACCTGTGCCGCTGCGGCACCTACGCCCGCATCCGCGCCGCCGTCGCCGACGCGGCGCGCGCCCTTGCCTGAAGGGGGCCCGCATGCTGCCCGACGCCTTCCTCCCCAACGCCTCCCTGCCCAACGCCTTCGCCGACGACCTGCCGCCCGCGCTCCGCCAGCTGCTGGCGCGCAACGCCCCCGCCGACCCGCAGCCGATGTCCCGCCGCCGCTTCCTCAAGCTCACCAGCCTCGGTGGCCTCGCGCTCGGCGCCTTTCCGCTGATCGCCGGCGCGCAGGACACTGCCGGCGCCGCGGCCGCGCTCAAGCCGACCCAGCAGCCCGCGGCCTTCCTCCACATCGCGCCCGATGGCGTGGTCACGGTCGCCATCAACCGCCTGGAGTTCGGCCAGGGCGTGCAGACCGCGCTGCCGATGATCCTGGCCGAAGAGCTGGATGCAGACTGGAGCAAGGTGCAGACCCGCTTCGGCGACAGCTCGCCCGCCTATGCCGACCCGGCCGTCGGCATCCACCTCACCGGCGGCTCCAACTCGATCCACAACAGCTTCATGCAGTACCGCGAGCTTGGCGCCCGCGCGCGGGCGATGCTGCTCGCGGCGGCGGCCGAACACTGGCAGGTCAATGTGATCAGCCTGAGTACCGAGAACGGCGCGGTGGTGCGCGCGGACGGGCTGCGCCTGGGCTATGGCGAGCTCGCCGACGCGGCGATGGCGCAGCCGGTGCCCGAGCAGGTGCGCCTCAAGGACGCGAAGGATTTCCGCCTCATCGGGCAACCCACGCGGCGGCTCGACGCCCAGGCCAAGAGCAGCGGGCAGCAGGCCTTCGGCCTCGACGTCCGCCTGCCCGGCCAGCTCACCGCGCTGATCGCCCATCCGCCGGTGTTCGGCGCGCGCCTCGCCGCGCTCGACGACACCGCAGCGCGTGCGGTGCGCGGCGTGAAGGCCGTGCTGCGGGTGCCGGTCGCGCACGGCGGCGAAGGCGTCGCCGTGGTGGCGGAGGGCTACTGGCCCGCCCAGGTGGGCCGCGAGGCCCTTAAGCTGCAGTGGGACACCGCTGCCGTGGAGAAGGTGGACAGCACCCGCCAGCTCGCCCACTACCGCGAGCTGGCCAACCGTCCCGGGCCGCGCCACTTCGACGCCGACATGGCGCCGCTGAAGACGGCGCCGAAGCGGATCGAGGCGGAGTTCGTCTTCCCCTACCTGGCGCACGCGCCGATGGAGCCGCTCAACTGCACCGTGCGGATCGGTGCCGAGGGCGCCGAGCTGTGGCTCGGCACCCAGCTGCCCGGCGTGGACGGACAGGCCGCGGCGCGCGTGCTCGGCCTGAAGCCGGAACAGGTCAAGGTGCACGTGCAGATGGCGGGCGGTGGCTTCGGACGCCGCGCGGTGCCCTCGAGCGACTACGTGGTCGAGGCCTGCGAGGTCGCCAGGGCGGCGCGCGCGGCGGGGCTGGCGGCGCCGGTGCAGCTGGTGTGGAGCCGCGAAGACGACATCCGCGGCGGCTACTACCGGCCGATGCATCTGCACCGCGCGCGCATCGGCTTCGATGACGCCGGCCGCGTGCTGGCCTGGGACCATGTGCTGGTCGGGCAGTCGATCGCCGCGGGCACGCCCTTCGAGGGCGGCATGATCAAGAACGGCGTCGATGCCACCGCGGTGGAAGGCATGCTCGCGCCCTACCCCTTCCCGATGCGGCTCACGGTCCATCACCCCAAGCTCAACGTGCCGGTGCTGTGGTGGCGCAGCGTGGGCTCCACCCACACCGCCTTCGTCATGGAGACCCTGGTCGACGAGATCGCGCGCAGCACGCAGCAGGACCCGGTGGCCTACCGCATGGCGCTGTTCGGCGACCAGCACCCGCGCCACCGCGCGGCCCTGCAGCTCGCGGTGGACAGGAGCGGCTACGGCCAGCGCACGCTCCCCGCAGGCCACGCCTGGGGCGTGGCGGTGCATGAGTCCTTCCGCTCGGTGGTGGCCTATGTGGTCGAGGCCTCGATCGAACAGGGGCAGCCGGTGCTGCACCGGGTGACGGCCGGGGTGCACTGCAACCTCGCGGTCAATCCGCTCGGCGTGGAGGCGCAGGTCGAGGGCGCGGCGATCATGGGGCTGTCGATGTGCCTGCCGGGCGCGGCCATCACCTTCAAGGACGGCGAGGTGGAGCAGCGCAACTTCGATGCCTTCGCCATCCCGCGCATCGGCGACACCCCGGCCTTCGACGTGCACATCGTCCCCAGCGCCGAGCCGCCCACCGGCATGGGCGAGCCCGGCCTGCCGCCGCTCGCCCCGGCCTTCGCCAACGCGCTGGCGCGGCTCACCGGCAAGCCGATCCGCACCCTGCCCTTCGAGCGGGCCTGAGCCCTGCGCAGACACCCTTCGCAACCGGGGAACATCGATGGAAGATCTGGATACCCGCGTCCTTCGGACCACCTGCAGCGTGCCTGGCCGATGACCGCCCGCCCCCAAGCGCCGCTTGCGGCCACGGTGCTCGCAGCCGGACTGGGGCGCCGGCTCGGCCAGCGGCCGAAGGCGACGCTCGAGATCGACGGCCGCAGCATCCTGGCGCGCCTCGCCGCCGCGCTGCGCGAGGCGGGGATCGCGGACATCGGTGTCGTCATCGGCCCTTACCGGGAGGCGCTGCTGCCGCTCGCCGCGGCCTGCGGCCTGCGCGTGCTCGCGCACCCGCAGCCGAACACCAGCCTGATCGACTCGCAGCGCCGGGCGCTCGAGGCCCATGTGGCGGCCCATGTGGCGGCCCATGTGGCCGGTGTGGGCGATGCCATCGGCGCGGAGGGCGGGCCCCCTCGGGCCGGGACCGACCTGCTGCTGGTGGTGGCCGACCTGCCGCTGCTCGCGGCCCGACACATCACGCCCCTGCTGCAGGCGTGGCGCCAGCGGCGCGCGGGCAGCGAGGCGATGATGCCGGTGGTCGACGGCGTGCGCGGGCATCCGGTGCTGCTGTCGTGGCCGGCGGTCCGGCAGGTCGATGCCACGCCGCGCGAGCGCGGCGTCCGCGACTGGCTGGCCGCGCATCCGGGCGTCGTGCAGCCCTTCCCCGCGACCGACCCCGCCTACGTCACCGACCTGGACACCCCCGCCGATGTCGAGCGGCTGCGCGCACTCCTGCATCCGGCCACGGTGGCCTGGCCTGCACCGGCCGATGACCCGGGGTCGCGTTGAGCGGCGACCGCGCGCCAGCGTCCTGGGTGCGCGGGCGTCGCCGAACGGGGCGCCGCGTCGCCTCATGCCCTCGCCCGCAGCGGACGCGATCTGCGACACTACCCGCCCGAAGCCTGAAGCCCATGACGCGGGCCCTGGCGCAATCGACGACGAGGTTCCACATGAAGCAGCGGGCGGCAGTGTTGATCGGTTCCTGTGCAGGCCTTGCGAGTACTGCGGCCCTGGCCGCGACGCCGGAGGACGGCAACCGCGCCACCATGCTGTCGATCATCCTGGTGGCGGGCGTGATGATCGTGGCGGTGAAGCTCGCGATCGCGCTGGCCAAGAGGAAGATGGAGAAGGACCTACAGGCGGACCTCCAGTCCGCCCAGGACAAGTCGGAGCGACCCGAAGAATGATGACTTCACCCCCTGCGAATTCTTCCCGGTCGCCCGCACTGCCCTCTGCGCGTCCCAGCCTGCGCCGGCTGGCGCTGCCCTGCCTGCTGCTTGCGCTGCACGCGACCGCCGCCGGCGCGGCCAGCCTGGCCGGCGGCCCGATGGCGGGGCCGGCAACGGCCGAGGGCGTCGGCGTGTGGCTGATGACCGATGCCCCCGCACAGGTGCAGCTCGAATACTGGCCGCAGGCGCAGCCCGACGCGGCGCAGCGCAGCGCGCCGGTCGCCGCCCGCCCAGAGCGCGGCCACACCGCGCGCATCGATCTCGACGGCCTGCAGCCCGCCACCCGCTATGCCTACCGCGTGCTGCTCGACGGCGCCGCGGTCGAGCTCGACGAGGCGCCCGCCTTCACCACCGCCCCCGCCGATCCCACCGCGCCGCGCGAACTGCTCATCGCCACCGCCTCCTGCAACTACATTCCCGACCGGCCCTTCGAAGCCACCCGGGACGCCTTCGGCGCCGGCTTCGAGATCTTCGACACCGTCGCCGCCCGCCGCCCCGACGTCATGCTCTGGCTCGGCGACAACATCTACTACCGCGACAGCGACTTCGAGCCCGCGGACGAGGCCGCCGCACGCATGCACCAGCGCTGGGCCGCCACCCGCAGCTTTGCGCCGCTGCAGCGGCTGCTGCGCACCGGCCAGCACGTCGCCATCTGGGACGACCACGACTACGGCCCCAACAACTCGAATCGCGACTTCCCGCTCAAGGCGACCGCGCTGGCGCATTTCAAGGACTACTGGCCGAACCCGGGCTACGGCCTGCCCGAGGTGGCCGGCACCTTCACCCGCGTGCCGCTCGGCGACGTCGAGCTCTTCCTGCTCGACGACCGCTACCACCGCGACGACGACGCCAGCGCCGACCCGGCGCGGACCATGCTCGGCGCCGCCCAGCTCGCCTGGCTCAGGGACGCGCTGCGCGACTCGCGCGCCACCTTCAAGCTGGTCACCAACGGCAGCCGCATGCTCAGCGACCGCCCCTCGCCCGAGCAGCGCGGCGGCGAGGGCTGGCACAACTTCCCGGCCGAACGCCAGGCCTTCATCGACTGGCTGAGCGCGGAGCGCATCGACGGCGTGTTCTTCGTCTCCGGCGACATCCATTACACCCACCTGACCGAGCGCGCGCGCCCCGGCACCTATCCGCTCACCGAGCTCACCTGCTCGCCGCTCACCGCGCGCGTTCATCCCCGCCCCTTCCCGGTGCGCGAGGTGCCCGGAACGCTGGTGACGCAGCGCAACTTCTGCACGCTGCAGTTCTCCGGCCCAGCCGGCGCGCGCGTGCTGCGCGTCGCCACGTGGGACGCCGCGGGCACGCGGCTGTGGGAGGCGGAATTCCCGGCCGCGCAGCTGCGCACGCCGTGAGCGCACCCGGCCGTCCGCTCGCTTCGGACTGGGTGGCGCGAAACATCGCAATCAGGGCATGCCGACCTTCGAGAAGTCGATCGGAAACTCCCAGATGAAGTCCGGGGTGGCGATCTCGGTATCCACCATCGACCTGAATGGAAACACGCTATGGTCAAAGCCCAGGCTCTCCTTTTCCAGCTCATCTTTTGATGTCCGCATCAGCGCCGTCTGCACATCGGGCGACTCCTCGCCGTAGGCACGTGGCCGGATGCGATGGAACACGAAGCGCGGGGTCAGCTTGATCCGGAACTGGAAGGTGCCCTTCTCCGCACCGGGAATCTGGTAGATGCACTGGGTGGGG
>JAREIX010000130.1 GCA_029286945.1 Thauera sp.
GCCCGGCTGCGCGCCGCCGAGCGCCGGGCCCGTGTCGCGCGAGGCGGGATGCGCGCTGGCGGGCGTGCCCGCGGCGCCGTGCTCGCCGCGCCCGGCGCCGCTCTCGGCGAGCACGCGCTTGACCGCGTGGTAGACGAACTGATGCACCGCACGCGCCTCGCGGAAGCGCACCTCGATCTTCGCCGGGTGCACGTTCACATCCACGCCGGCGGGGTCGAGTTCGAGGAACAGCACGTAGGCCGGATGGCGGCTGCCGTGCAGGATGTCGGCGTAGGCCTCGCGCACGGCGTGGGTGAGCAGCTTGTCGCGCACGAAGCGGCCATTGACGAAGAAGTACTGCGCGTCGCGGCTGGCCCGCGAATAGGCGGGCAGCGAGGCGAAGCCGGCCAGGCGCAGGACGCCGGCGTCGGCCTGTACCTCGCGCGCATGCTGCAGGAAGTCGTCGCCCATCAGCGCCGCGACCCGCGCCGCGGCCGGGCCCGGCGGCAGGCGGTGGATGACGCGGCCGTTGTGGGCGAGCTGCAGGCCGATGTCCGGCCGCGCCAGCGCGACGCGGCGGAACATGTCGTCGCAGTGCGCGTATTCGGTGGCTTCGGTCTTCAGGAACTTGCGCCGGGCCGGGGTGTTGTAATAGAGGTCGGCGACCTCGACCACGGTGCCCTGGTTGAGCGCCGCCGGCTCCGGGTCGCCGCCGGCCTCGATGCGCCAGGCGTGGCTGGCACCCTCGGCGCGGCTGGTGATGCTGGTGCGCGCGACCGCGGCGATCGCGGCCAGCGCCTCGCCGCGAAATCCCATCGTGCCCACACGCTCGAGATCGTCGAGGCTGGCGATCTTGCTGGTGGCGTGGCGCTCCAGCGCGAGGGCGAGTTCGTCGCGCGCGATGCCGCAGCCGTCGTCGACGATCCGGATGCGGCGTACGCCGCCCTGCTCGAGCTGGACCTCGATCGCTTGCGCGCCGGCATCGACCGCGTTCTCGAGCACTTCCTTGAGCACCGAGGCCGGGCGCTCCACGACCTCGCCGGCGGCGATCTGGTTGACCAGCAGGTCGGGCAGGCGGTGGATGTGCGGCATGGGTCGGGGCTCGGCAAAGCCGGCATTATACAAACCGACGCGGGTCGGGCCCGGGCGCTCGGTTATGATCGGCGGGCGGAACGAAGCCGCGGAGGAATGGGATGAGCGAGAGCACAGGCCGTGTGGATCGACGTGCGCCGGGCGCGGCGCTCGCCGTGCTGGCCGCGAGCGCGCTGCTGGGGGCCTGCTCGGCGCCGGGCACCGCGCCGGCGGCGCAGGGGCGCGGTGGCTTCGACCTGCGCCAGCTCGTCAAGACCGACATCAACCGCGTCGCCGAGACCCACCAGCAGCACGTGTTCGCGAGCCTGCGCCGCCTGGCGGACAAGCTCTACAAGCGCAACCCCGCCGAGTGGCGCAAGAGCGGCGCGCCGAGCGCCGAGGCGGCGATCTCGCGCATCTTCGACGAGAAGCACCGCTGGCAGTTCGCCACGCTCGGCAACCGGCGCGACCTCGAGGCGATGCGCGTCGCGCTCCATCCGGATTTCCGCGGCGACCGCGTGCAGGCGCTGATCGTCGGCCTGGCGAGCATGGTGCAGTCGGCCTTGGGTGACCGCGAAGTTTTTTACCTGCTGGATGATCTCGAGGCCCAGCACCTCTACAATGCGGCCCGCAACGTCGAGATCGTGGCGTGGAAGCTGGCGAGCGCGCGCGACGCGGCGGGCAGCCTGCTGCTGCTCTCCAACGAGATCGGCGAGGTCAGCAACCTGAGCTTCGAGCGCGAGTTCGGCCGCGTCATCGGCCTCCTCGACGCGCTCGCCGACATCGTCGAGGAAGAGACCGAACGCACGGTGTCGCGCGTGGTCCAGAACCTCACCACGGCGGTCTTCCTGCCAGTCTACTGATCCTGATCCATGCCGGACGCGACGACCGTCCGGCGCCTACCTCAATCCAGCGGTTTTCCCATGAAGTCCATCGTCATTCTCATCTCGGGTCGCGGCAGCAACATGGAGGCCATCGTGCGTGCCCGCATCCCCGGTGTGCGTATCGCCGCCGTGATCAGCAACCGGCCGGGTGCGGGCGGGCTCGCCTTCGCCCGCGAGCACGGGATCGCGACCGCGGTGATCGACCACACCGCCCATGCCGACCGCGCCAGCTTCGACGCCGCGCTCGCCGAATGCATCGACGCCCACGCGCCCGACCTGGTGGTGCTCGCCGGCTTCATGCGCGTGCTCACCGACGGCTTCGTGCGCCGCTACCCGGGGCGGTTGCTCAATATCCACCCCTCGCTGCTGCCGGCCTTCCCCGGCCTGCACACCCACCGCCGCGCGCTCGAGGCGGGGGTCAAGCTGCACGGGGCGACGGTGCATTTCGTGACCGCCGAGCTCGATGACGGCCCGATCGTGGTGCAGGCGGCGGTGCCGGTGCGCGCCGACGACGACGAGGCCACGCTGGCGGCGCGGGTGCTGGCGCAGGAGCACGTGATCTATCCGCAGGTGGTGCGCTGGTTCGCCGAGGATCGGCTGGCCTTCGACCCGCGCGGCCGGGCCGTGGTGCGCGATGCCCGCGTCGCGCCGGGCGCGGCCTGGATCTCGCCGGCGCCCGATGGCGTCGCAGGGAGCGTGGGCTGATGCGCAGGACGCTGGCCGGGCTGGTGCTGACGGGCGCGCTGCTGGTGGCGGCGGCCGCCTCCGGCGTGGCGGCTGCGACCGTGCAGCCGACGCGCGGGGCGCCGCCGGCCGGGAGCATCCAGTTCGATGTCCATTACGGTTCGCAGGGCTTCAAGATCGGCGAGGCCCGCCATTACTGGCGTATCGCGGGCGGGCGCTACGAGATGCGCCTCAACCTGGAGGCCAAGGGCCTGGCCGGGCTGTTCGGCCTGCACTACGAGCAGCGCAGCGTCGGCACGGTGGACGCCAGGGGCATGCGGCCGGAGCGTTTCTCGGTGGACCAGCGCGGGCGCAAGCTCGAAAGCGCCGAGTTCGACTGGCAGGCGGGGCGGGTCAGCATCCGCCGCGACGGCACCGAGCGCCGCAGCGGCGCCATCGCGCCCGGCGACCAGGATCTGCTCTCGCTGTGGCATCAGGCGCGGCGCGTGGCCGAGGCCGGCAAGCCGGTCAAGCTCACCGTGGTGACCAACAAGAGCGTCAAGCAGGCGACCCTCGAGCCCAAGGGCGCCGAAACCCTGAAGCTCGCCATCGGCGAGGTGAGCACGGTGCGCGTGCACGCCTGGGCCGAGCAGGGCGAGCTCGACATCGACATCTGGCTGTCGCAGCAGCACGGGCTGCTGCCGGTGCGCATCCGCATCCAGGACGAGGATGGCGGCGTCCTCGACCAGCGCGCCTCGCACATCGAACTCGGACCGGCTGCCGCCGTGCAGGCCGGGCAGAACTCCACGCAGAACTGACATGAACGACAAGACAAGCAAGAAATCCCCCGCCAGCCGACCGGCCACGGGCAAACCCGCCGCAGGCAGATCCTCCGCGGGCAAGCCCGCCGCCGCTGCGCCCAGGGCGCCCGAGGGCGCCGTGTCGCGCCTGCTCTTCATCCAGGCCACCCAGGCGCTGAGCGCGGTGCTGGCCTTCGACTACCCCGCCGACGCGGTGCTGTCGCGCCACTTCCGTGACAACCGCGAGCTTGGCCACCGCGACCGCGGCTTCATCGCCGAGGCCGTCTATGGCGTGCTGCGGCGGCTGCGCTGGCTGCGCCGGCTGGCGGGCGACGAGGCCACCCCGCGCATGCTGCTGCTGGCCTGGTTCGCGCGCGGCGAGGGCTGGCCGATGCGCAACTTCGAGGGCCTGGTGAGCGCCACCGAGCGCGACTGGGTGGCGTCGATCAAGGCCGCCGAGCCGGGCGAACTCACCCTGGCCGAGCGCGCCGACCTGCCCGACTGGCTGGCCGAGCGACTGCGCGCGCAGATGGGCGAGGACGAGGTGCTGGCGCTGGCCCACGGGCTCAATCGTGCGGCGCCGCTCGACCTGCGCGCCAACCTGCTGAAGGCCGACCGCGACGCGGTGCTCGACCGCCTGCAGGAAGACGGCATCGCGGCCGAAGCCGGCCGGCTGTCGCCGCAGGCCATCCGCCTTGCCGGCAAGCCGGCGCTGCAGAAGCATCCGCTGTTCCTCGACGGCAGCTTCGAGGTGCAGGACGAGGGCAGCCAGCTGCTCGGCCTGCTGGTGCAGCCCAAGCGCGGCGAGCTGGTGGTGGATTTCTGCGCCGGCGCCGGTGGCAAGACGCTGCAGCTGGGCGCGATGATGCGCTCGACCGGCCGCCTCTACGCCTTCGACGTGGCTGAGAAGCGGCTCGCCAAGTTGAAGCCGCGCATGGCGCGCGCCGGGCTGTCGAACGTGCATCCGGTGCTGATCGCCCACGAGACCGACGCCAAGGTCAAGCGCCTGGCCGGCAAGGCCGACCGCGTGCTGGTCGATGCGCCGTGCACCGGCCTCGGTACGCTGCGTCGCAACCCCGACCTCAAGTGGCGCCAGTCGCCGGCTGCGGTCGAGGAGATGGTGGCCAAGCAGGGCGCGATCCTGGCCGCGGCGGCGAAGCTGGTGCGCCCGGGTGGGCGCCTGGTCTATGCCACCTGCAGCCTGCTCGCGGAGGAGAACGATGGCATCGTCGATGCCTTCCTGGCCGCCCACCCCGAGTTCCGCCCGCTGTCGGCGCAGGAGGTGCTCGAGCGCCAGGGCGTGACGCTGGAGACCGGCGAGCGTCTGCGCCTGCTGCCGCACGTGCATGACACGGACGGCTTCTTCGCGGCGGTGATGGAGCGTGTCTGAGCGCCGCCGCGAGCGTGGCACGCGGCCAGCCGCCTGCCGGCGGGGGGTCGTGCTGGCGCTTGCCGTCGCGGCGCTCCTTGCCGCGCCGGCCGAGGCGAGCAGGCGCTTTCCCGCCCAGGGCGAGATCGAGGTGGCGTTCGCGCCGCGCGACGACACCGAGCGGGTGCTGATCGAGCTCATCCGCAGTGCGCGCAAGAGCCTGAAGGTGCAGGCCTACGTCTTCACCAGCCGCAACATCGCCGACGCGATGGTGGTCGCGCACCGGCGCGGGGTGAAGGTGGAGGTGCTCGCCGACGCGAAGATGAACCGGCGCGAAAAGGGCAATGCGATTCCGCGCCTGCTCGATGCCGGCGTGCCGGTGGCCTTCGAGACGCAGTACAACGCCGCCCACAACAAGGTGCTGATCGTCGATGCCGAGGGGCCGCGCTGCGCGGTGCTTACCGGCTCGTACAACTTCACCTGGTCGGCGGAGAACCGCAACGCCGAGAACCTGCTCATCGTGCGCGACCACTGCGCGCTGGCGCGGGCCTACCGCGACAACTGGCTGCGCCACCGCGCCGAGGCCACGCCGGTCGCCGCCCTGCCGTGGCGGCCCTGATGTTGTCCGCCCGGCCTTGAACGCTGCGCCGTGCGCGCAGTCGTAGCAGGGTCTGTCGTCCTGCCCGGGGCGCAGCGCGCCGCCGGGGCCGGTGGCCGCCGGACGGCTTGCTGCCGGCTGGCGTAGAATCACCGGGCCGTCTTTCTCAAGGATGTTCTTTCGCATGTACAACGGGTTGTTCGATCTCCCATGGTGGGGCTACGTCGTCGTGGCCCTCGTCCTCACGCACATCACGATCGCCGCGGTCACGATCTTCCTGCACCGCCACCAGGCCCACCGCGCGCTCGACCTGCACCCGATCCCGAGCCATTTCTTCCGCCTCTGGCTGTGGCTCACCACCGGCATGGTCACCCGGGAGTGGGCGGCGATCCACCGCAAGCACCACGCCAGGTGCGAGACCGCGGAGGACCCGCACAGCCCGCAGACGCGCGGCCTGCGCAAAGTGCTGTGGGAGGGCGCGGAGCTCTATCGCGCCGAGGCGAAGAACCCGGAGACCCTGCAGCGCTATGGCCACGGCACGCCCGACGACTGGCTCGAGCGCAACGTGTACCGCCATTCGGTGCTCGGCGTGTCGATCATGCTGGTGATCGACGTGATCGCCTTCGGTGCGCTCGGGCTCACGATCTGGGCGGTGCAGATGGTGTGGATTCCGTTCTGGGCGGCGGGCATCGTCAACGGTGTCGGCCACTACTGGGGCTACCGCAACTACGACTGCGTCGATGCCTCGCGCAACATCTCGCCCTGGGGCATCCTGATCGGCGGCGAGGAGCTGCACAACAACCACCACAGCTTCGCCACCTCGGCCAAGCTGTCGTCGAAGTGGTACGAGTTCGACATCGGCTGGATGTACATCCGCATCCTCGAGCTCCTCGGTCTGGCCAAGGTCAAGAAGACCATCCCCCAGCCCAGGTTCGGCGAGGCCAAGGCGGTGCCCGACTTCGACACCCTGCAGGCCATCGTCACCCACCGCTACGACGTGATGACGCGCTACGTGCGCTCGCTCAGGCAGGTGTGCGCCGAGGAGGCGCGGCGGCTGAAGGCGGCGCATGGCCCGGCGCTGGACGTGCGGGCGCTGCGTCGCTGGGTGCTGTCGGGCGATGCCGGTGACCTGAAGGCCGAGCAGAAGCAGCAGCTCGAGGTGGTGGTGAAGCAGAGCCCGGCGCTCGCCACCGTGCTGTCGATGCGCGAGGAGCTCGCCGCCATCTGGGCGCGTTCGAACGCCAGCCGCGAGCAGCTGCTCGCCCAGCTGCAGGACTGGATCGCGCGTGCCGAGCAGAGCGGCATCCGCCAGCTGCAGGAGTTCTCGCTGCGCCTGCGCCGCTACGCGGTGTGAGTCGGATCGGGGCGGCGCGGGCGGGCAGGGTGCTCGCCGCCGCCCTGTCGCCGCGCGCGGCGCGCCCTCAGCTTGACAGGTAGCGTGCGAACAGCGTCGCCATCGGCTTGGCCGCGGCCGAAAGCGGCACGCCACGCAGGCGCAGGATGCCGAAGTCCATCGGTGGCGGCAGCGGCGCCACCTTCAGGCACTGGATGCCGTGGCCGACCAGCCTGTCCTTGAACAGGCGCTCGGGGCCGATGCCGATGCAGTCGGTGCGCTGCATCAGTTCGAGCATCAGCATCGTGGACGCGCAGCGGATCATGTGCCGCGGCGGGGGCAGGCCCTGCTCTCCGAGCCACGACAACAGTGTGCCGCCCAGGCTGCCCGGGCTCAGGTTCATCACCCACTTCGCCTCCTTCAGCTCGGCCCAGGTCGTCGCCGCGGCGAGCGGGTGCCCCTCGCGCGCGGCGAGCACGGCGTCCGCCGGGCCCAGGGGCTCGAACACGATCTCGTAGGGCAGGTCGGTGGCGTCGGCGACCGCGATCGCAAAGTCGAGGCGACCCTCGATCAGGTCGGGCAGCACCTGGGTCAGGAGGCCCTCGGTCAGGTGGACCTCGGTCTCCGGCTGCAGCGCCTCGTACTCGCGCAACACCCGCGGCAGCACCGTCGCGCCCACCATGGGGGTCACCGCGATCACCACCCGCGAGCCGGGACCGCCGTGCAGCAGGCGCACTTCCTCGACCGCCTTGTCCAGGATCGACAGCGCCAGCCGGGCGTGGCTGAGCAGCAGCGAGCCCGCGGCGGTGAATTCGATGCCCTTGTAGCTGCGGGTCAGGAGCTGCGCGCCCACGTCCTCCTCGAGTTCGCGCAGGGCCTTGGTCAGGGCGCTCTGGCTCAGGTTCATGGCGCGCGCGGCGGCGCGGATCGAGCTGCTCTCGGCGACATGCACCAGTGCTCTGAGGTGGTGGTCTTTCATGGGTTCGCTCGGGCTTCGTCTCGGGTCGTCGCCCGCGCAAGGTATCCCCTTCCGGGAGCGGGTTCAATCGCCTCCATAAACGATTCGGAGGGGCTCGATAAGTGATTCGGGGCGATTCCGGACGGTGGTCATCGCGGAAAATGGAATGCCTTATATTTTGTAGGGGAATCCCTAGGGTGGCGGGGCAGACATCGATCAACCCGCTGCCTTTAGGAGACCACCATGACAGCGATTGCGGGTACACCTACAACGTATCAAGGTAACGACAAGCTACTGTACGGAATCATCCTCGGCGTCATCACGTTCTGGCTCTTCGCGCAGACGACCCTGAACATCGCGCCGGCCATGCAGAAGGACCTCGGTCTCGATGCAAGCATGATGAACATCGCGGTGGCCATCACGGCGCTGTTCTCGGGCATCTTCATCGTCGTCATCGGCGGCCTCGCCGACCGCATCGGCCGCGTCAAGACGGTGCAGATCGGCTTCTATCTCAGCATCATCGGTTCGCTGCTGATCGCCATCGCGCCCACCGGCAGCATGGCGACGGCCTTCCTGCTGGTCGGTCGTGCGCTGCAGGGCGTGTCGGCGGCGTGCATCATGCCCGCCAGCCTGGCGCTCGTTAAGACCTACTGGGACGGCCCGGCGCGACAGCGCGCGGTCAGCCTGTGGTCGATCGGTTCCTGGGGCGGTTCGGGCGTGTGCTCGCTGTTCGGCGGCCTGGTGGCCGACAACATCGGCTGGCGCTACATCTTCTTTGCCTCGATCGTGGTCGCCATCATCGGCCTGCTGATGATGAAGGGCACGCCGGAAAGCAAGGCCGAGACCAAGGGCGCCTACAAGTTCGACCTCGCCGGCGTGCTGACCTTCCTGATCGCCATGGTGGCCCTGCAGATCGTCGTCACCCAGGGCAACAAGATGGGCTGGACCAGCCCGCTGATCCTCGGCCTGATCGCGGCGGTGATCGTGTTCGGTGCGCTCTTCTTCCGTATCGAGAACACCTCCGGTCAGCCCTTCGTCGATTTCAAGCTGTTCCGCAATCCGACCTACACCGGCGCCACGATCTCGAACTTCCTGCTCAACGGCGTCGCCGGCACGCTGCTGGTGTCGCTGCAACTGGTTCAACTCGGCGGCGACATGAGCGCGCAGCAGGCCGGCACGCTGACGCTGGGCTATGCGGTCGCGATCATCGCCTTCATCCGCGTCGGCGAGAAGCTGCTGCAACGCTTCGGTGCGCGCAAGCCGATGATCTGGGGCTGCCTGATCACCGGCCTGGCCATCCTGCTGCTGTCGCCGGCCAACGTGCTGCTCGATGACTACAAGATCCTTGCCCTGATCGGCTACACCCTCTTCGGTGTCGGCCTCGCCTTCTACGCCACCCCCTCGACCGATGCGGCGCTCTCCAGCCTTCCTGCTGCGCAGGCCGGTTCCGGTGCGGGCATCTACAAGATGGCCTCCTCGCTCGGCGCTGCCTTCGGCG
>JAREIX010000131.1 GCA_029286945.1 Thauera sp.
GCCGCGCATCGGAACAATTGGATTGGTAATGCAGATCGTATTGTAACGTCCGGGAAAGCCTCGCCGTTGCTCGGATCTGGCTAAATCAACAGCCTGCTAGAACCGCCTATTCACCGTTCGGATGGGAACCGCCCGTCAGATAGCCCAACACGAATGCAGGCAAACCAACGATCAAGCAGAAACCGAGAAACGTCATTAATGCAGTCGCTAAGCCTTTCCCAATATCAGGGGTGCTGAACGCAAAAACTGCTTTGAGGGCGCTAAAGATCACGATATAGAGCATCACAGTCTTGAACCACCGCACCCCACTTTCAAAACGAGCCGTCATCGCGTCCACTCCGACATCACAATTTCGCGCAAGAATTCTTGTCTGCAGAAAACTCACCCCTGAGTCGATCTCGCGTATCGAGGTAGCGATAAACTAGCTGCAGTCCTTCCCGATAGTACGGGGCACCCTTGATTAGCGCACAAGCGGGCGGCACCACTTCAGACCAAGTAGCACGCCGCCACAGATCCATGCTCGCCTCACTAACATCGGATCTGAAGTTGATAACGTACGTGTAAACTATCGCTTTACCATCTGCCGCCGCCCGTGCCGAAACGACGCTGGGGTCAGGGTTGGCCTTGAACGCTCGGTCAGCCTCCAGAGCTTGAGCTTTTACATACTCAAGCATGCTTGGGCTTTGCCCGTGAGCCGAGGTCAAGAATGCAGCGAGGAGACACCCCTGTATCAATCTGCGGATCATTTCACCACCTCAACCGGCCATCCGAAATAGCTGGAAAGGTACTCGCCTTCCCCGTCCCGATCCGTGAGCTTGACGCGAATCTTGAACCGCGTACCGACCGGGTAATCACGAGTCAGACGCTTCGCACACTGGACCTTCAGTGACTGAGGGTAGAACTGTCCTGGAGCTGGCCGCATATGCACTTCACCATGCAGCCCGCTTGTACTCGCCGGCCTGAAAGACTCGACGATGATTTCCTTGTAGTCGCCGTGCTGTGCCATTTCCTATCCTCCTAAGTGGCTACACCAGATTGATGATCACTTCGGTTTGAACGCACTACCCGGTGCGCGGGGAGTCCAGCCAGTGAAGCCCGATTTTCGGTGTGCAAGCTCGATCTGTTCTTCGCGCTTACGTGCGTAACTCGCGCCCCACAACGTCACCCGCTCGCGGTTCTGCTCGTCGGCCTCCTTCATCTTCTCCAACTCTCGCCTACACTTGTCCTCAATGACCTTGAGCGCTGCGCGCTCGTCGTCCGACAGGTCAAGACACTTTTCCAGCCGTCGCACCGTTTCAGGAAACTGTGTGAGGACTACGGTTTTCGAGGGGGTAAGCGGTCGAACTCGCCCGGTGATCCGCCCGCCCGCTTTGCTCTTGCTGCCCATATCGCCCCCTAGTCCAAGAATGACCGCAGTTTCTCCAGCGCAGCACGCCGCTGCTCGCGCTGCTCCGACGTTTCCTTCTCCGACACCTTGACCGTGCGCCGCACAATGTCCGGGGGCAGTACGCCCTGTTCGATCAAATGCGCCTGATCGGCCTTGAGATGCGCCGCCATACGCTGCGCGCGTGTGGGTTCGTTGTCCTGCATGACCTCTCCCTGTGTCACGGCGCCTATTCTCGGGCACGGCATACGGCAAGGGGCTTGACGAACGAGTTATGTAAACAGCCGACGTGGGCGGGGGTTACCTATCATCATGATCAGGCGCGACGCTTCGACTATACCGCTTGCGTATGCTGTTAAGAAGTTAACAGGGTATTTTTGGAGCCGGGGCGCTGTGAGCGATAGATCGGACGTGGGCGGGGGTGGCCGGGTCGATGGTCCACCCGGCATGGGGTACCCCCCTCCCCCTTGACGCTGCGCGCGCGTGACGGACAGGCTGAGCACGAGCACCCATACCAGACCGCAGCGGACAACGTGCTTACGTGTAAGCAGTTGATATTTAACGATATTTCTTGACTCACTGCGAGACATTGCCTATAGTGGAACTGTCCCACACGGGATAAGCGGCGAGTCGGAGTGCTGCAACACCCCGACCGCCTGACCACTACCGATCAACTGGAGATCGATCATGGCTGAGAAGAAATTTAGCACGGGGCTTGCACAGATCATCGCGGAAGCCGAAGCAGCACCGAAGGCACATGTTCAAGTAGCCGATGACGAGCACGGGGAAGCCTTCGCGCTGGCCCAGCGCAACGTCTGGAAGGCCAGCAGCCTGGAAGACCTGACCGACGAAGCCCTGGTCGAGTTGCTGGAGGAAGGCGAGATGCTGGAGACCCTGACCCCGCTAGAGCGCGAACTGCTGGTGAGACTGGGTGCCCGACTGGAGCTAGACCCGAGCGTTTGACGCAGCGCCACCGATGCAGCACACGGACAGCTCAGGCTGTCCAAATTTTGTCCAACTATCGATGGACAGCGCACGACGAGGAAGGACGAAACCCGCGTATTTACTGGGTTTCAGGGTGGGTCAACTGCATGTGCAAGGCGGTCGATCGCGGCATGCGCATGGAGGACATCCAGCTGCTGGAGAAACTGGGCGGCAAGTCGGGGCACTGGAAGGCCTGACTGCGCGCGAGCGGCAGTGCGCCGGCTATTCCCCGTCGCGCCGCGCCAGGCGCGCGAGCGCCAGCGGAAACGCGCCCGAGCCCGCGAGCGCGACTGCCGAGACCAGGAAGGCAAGCCCGGCCATCGGGTCGGCCAGCGCAGGATGAAGACGGGCGCCCTCGCCGGCGAAGCACAGCAGCGCCGGCAGCAGGCACAGCGCGGCAAGGATGAAGAGGACGAGCGCCGCGAGCGGCATCCGGCGTGGCGCAGCGCTCATCGCCCGTCCTCCGCCGCGGCGCCTGGCGTGCGCACGGGCGCCTGCGCGGCCTGGACCTCTGCCGCCGCGCCAGGCGTCGACCGCGTCACGGGTGCGGCCACCTCCGCGCTCGGCACCGCGCGCACGATGAGGCCGCAGGTGGCCCCTGCGCTGCCCAGCAGCACGACCGCTGCGGTCGCGATCAGCGTGCGCCTCAGGCGCCCTGGAAACGCATCCGCCATGGCAGTTCTCCCTGGATGAAAAGCCGCGCCTCGTCCGAGCGCGGCCGACTGAAGAAGGCGCGCACCGACGTGTGCTCGCACACGCGCCCGCCCGCCATGAACACGATGTCGTCGGCAAGCCGGGTAGCCTGGCCGAGGTTGTGGGTGACCATCAGGATGCGCGTGCCGTCGGTGCGGATCTCGCGGATGATGCGCTCGACCGCCGCGCTCGCCGACGGATCGAGGCTCGCGGTGGGCTCGTCGAGCAGCAGCAGGCGCGGCCGGGTCAGCCAGGCGCGCGCCAGCGCCAGGCGCTGCTGCTCGCCGCCCGAGAGCTGGCGGGCACTGTCGCCGGCGCGGTCGGCGAGCCCGATGCGCTCGAGCATCGCCATCGCACGCGAGTCGCGTTCACGCCGCGACAGATCGAACGGCTTGAGGCCGAGCGCCACGTTGTGCAGCACCGAGGCGCGCAGCATCATCGGGCGCTGGAATACCATCA
This sequence comes from Thauera sp., assembly GCA_029286945.1. GTDB lineage: Bacteria > Pseudomonadota > Gammaproteobacteria > Burkholderiales > Rhodocyclaceae > Thauera. The sequence continues at coordinate 3,521 of JAREIX010000131.1, forward strand.
TGACCCCCTGCGCGGGCCGCTGCGCGCCCTCATCGCCCCAGGCCATCGAGCCGCCGGTCGGCGCGACGAGGCCGCAGATCGTCCGCAGCAGCACGCTCTTCCCCGCGCCGTTCGGGCCGAGCACCAGGGTGATGCCCTCGTCGCCCAGCTCCAGGTCGATGCCGGCCAGCACCTCGCGGCCGTTGGGCTGGTAGCGCAGGTCGCGGATGCGCAGCGGAAAGATCGCCATCTGCGGCCTCAGCCGAAACGCCGCATCGCCCAGTGGCGCAGCCCGAAGGCCAGCGCGTTGAGCGCGAGGATGATGAGGATGAGGACGATGCCGAGCGCGATCGCGAGCGGCAGGTCGCCCTTGCTCGTCTCGAGCGCGATCGCGGTGGTCATCACGCGGGTGGCACGGTCGATGTTGCCGCCCACGATCATCACCGCGCCCACCTCGCTCATCGCCCGCCCGAGGCCAGCCAGCACCGCCACCAGCAGCGAATGGCGGCAGTCGTAGAGCAGCGTGGTGACGCTGTCCCACCACGAGAAGCGCATCAGTTGCAGTTCCTCGGCATAACGCTGCCAGACGTCCTCGACCACCTGGCGGGTGATCGCCGCCATCAGCGGCACGACCAGCAGGGTCTGCGCGATGATCATCGCCAGTGGCGTGTAGAGCAGCCCGAAGCCACCGAAAGGGCCTGAGCGCGACAGCAGCAGATACACCACCACGCCCACCACCACCGAGGGCAGGCCCATCAGGCCGTTGATCAGCACCGACAGCGCGTTCTTGCCCGGGAAGCGCCCCACCGCGATGCAGGCGCCCAGCGGCAGGCCGATCAGCGTGCCCAGCACCACCGCGCCGCCGCTGACCTGCAGCGACAGCACCACGATCTCGGCCACGGTGTGGTCGAAGCCGGCGAGCAGCGAGATGGCGTCGGAGAAGGTGGCGGCGAAGGCGGACATCGGCGGGGAGCATAACCGAAAGCCGCTGGCGGCCGGAACGCGGGCCGCGGCCTCAGCCCGGCGCAGCGGCGGCGCGCGCTGGCCTTGAACGCCGGTGCGATACGCACCCGCGGTCAGCTCGTATAGGACAGCAGGAGCACGTCGGCGGCCTGCTCCCGGAGCGGGATCAGGGCCTGGTAAGCCGGTGACGAGTACCAGTCGTTCACCGCTGCCACGCTGGGAAAGCGGATCACGACGATGTCCCGGTGCGGGCTTTCCCCGGCGAGCGCGGCCACCTGCTGGCCACGAAAGACGAGTTCCGCGCCCCAGGGGGCCAGGGTCTGCGGCACCTTGCCGCGATATTCGGCCCACATCTCGGCGTTCTTCACCGTGATGTGGCCGACGACGTATGCGTCACTCATGAACAGGACTCCACAAACGGATTGCACCGCGCATCAACCGCCCCCCTTCTGCATCGCGCGATCGAGCCGCGCCAGCAAGGCGCGGCGCGCGGCTTCATCGCCGGGCCCGAAGCGGTAGCGCACGTTCAGTTGCGGCAGCTCGAACAGCCCGAGCCGGCGCACCCCGGCAGGTTCGATGTCGATGACCAGGCTCTGCGCGCCGTCGTGCAGGCTGAACCGTGCGGCCTCGGCGCCGCCCGCCACCGCGGGCCAGGCCTGGCGCAGATCACGTTCGAACTCGCGCGCGGTGGCGGTGACCCGGCGCTCGAAGGACTCGGGCACCGGGCCGTTGATGAAGGCCATCCTCAGCCGCCGGCGATCGGCGGCCAGATGGCCAGCTCGTCGCCCTCGGCCAGGCGCTTGCGCGGCCGCTCGGCGGGCGGCACGAAGTGGCCGTTCACCAGCACCAGATGCGCGCTGCGCTCGGGCACGTTGTAGCGGCGGATCATGTCCGTCACCGTCGTGCCTTCGTCCACCTCGAGCTCGAGGCGGTTGCCGCGATGCCCCGCGGGCAGGTAGTCCGACAGCGAGGCGAAGAGCTTGAAGGCGATGCGGATCGTCACACGGGTCTCCAAGTCGCCCCCCTTTCAGCGCGCCAGCGCCATCGGCTGCTGGCTGCGGGCGACGTAGGCGTCGACGAAGCCGAGCGGGTTGGCGAGCAGGCGGTCCTTCCAGTCGCCGAGCTTCACCTGCCCGTGGATCAGCCCGCGCAGCGCGCCCACATGCTGTGTGAGGCCGATCGAGGTGGCGCCGATCAGCACGTCATCCTTGAACTGAAGGCTGAGGTAGCGGTAGCGCGCCTCGTCCACGAGCTCCACGCCGCTGCCCCCGGCCTCGGGCTTCTCGCCCCACCATTGGCCGAACGAGGACGAGATCAGGCCGAGCGTGTCGAGCACGTTGATGGCGAGCACGCCATTGAGCTTCGCCTGCCCCGCCGTATCGCCACGCGCCATGTTCATCGCCGCGATGCGCGCCTGGTCGGCGGCATTGGGCTGGATGGCGGCAACGAGGTGCGCGCCGGTGAACAGGTCCGGTGCCTCGGCCACATCGCCGGCAGCGAAGATGCCCGCCACCGAGGTCTCCATGCGGTCGTCCACCAGCACGCCCTTGGCGACATGCACCGCGGTTTCCTCCAGGAAGCCGACGTTGGGCGCGACACCGGCGGCGACGATGACCAGGTCGCAATCGAGGCGCTCACCGCTCGACAGCGTCACCACCAGCGGCGCCTCACGCCCGCTCTCACTGCCGCGGTCGATGCGCTGCACGCCCGCCGAGGTGACGACGCGGACCCCCTTGTCCTCGACCCAGCGCTTGATCATGCCGCCCGCCTTGGGCGTCATCATGCGCGGCACCATGCGGTCGCCCATCTCCACCACGGTGAGCTGCACGCCGCGCTTGGCGAGTGCCTCCATGATGATGCAGCCGATGAAGCCGGCGCCCAGCTGCAGCACGCGCGCGCCGGGCTTGGCGTGCTCGGCGATCGCGCGTGCGTCGGCCAGCGTCCAGCAGGTCTGCACCTCGGGCAGGTCGACCCCGGGAATCGGCGGGCGCACCGGATGCGAGCCGGTGGCGATGAGCAGGCGGTCGTAGTCCTCGAAGTGGCCATCGTCGAACAGCACGGTGCGCTTCCCGGTGTTGAGCGCGACCGCACGACCGCGCAGCTGGCGGATGCGCAGGCGCTCGAAATGGTCCGCCCCCTTGCGCAGCCAGGTGCCCGACTCGTCGATGTTGCCCTCGAGCAGGTAGGGAATGGCCATGCGCGAGTACGGTGGCGCATCCTCGTGGCCGACCATGACGATCTCGTCGCGCGGCGCGGCCTTGCGCAAGGTTTCGGCGGCGACGACCCCTGCAGGGCCGTTGCCGAGAATCAGGTGTTTCATCAGGAAGCCCTCGAACGAAGCGCGGGCGCCCCGGGAGGCGCCCGCGTGCGCTTACACGATCACAATCCCAGACGCGCCCGCGTCTCGGCGGTCGGCTCGCCCCCGGGCGTCCACCCGCGCACCTGGTAGTACTCGGGCAGCATCTTCGCCAGGCCATTGACGAGGCCCTTGGCGGGACCGGTCTTGGCCGGCTCGGTGGTCAGGCGCGGCGGCAGGTTGTCGTCGGCGGCGGTGAAGCCGGCGGCGTTGTTGAACATGCGCTCCATGTTCCAGATGCGCTCGCCCACCTCGTTCAGCTTCTCCATGCTCCAGTCACCCTCGCACGCCGCGGCCACCTGCGGCTGCACGTCGGCCAGGGTCCACGCGAAGCTGGTGAACACGCAGATGCCGGCCGAATCGAACACCGCGGTAGCGTCCTGGAAGGCCTTCACCAGCTCGGGCTTGCCGTCGGTGGTGAGCGGGTCGGTCTTGACCGGGATACCGAGCACCTCGGACGCCACCGTGTAGCCGCGCAGGTGGCAGGCGCCGCGGTTGGAGGTGGCGTAGGCCAGGCCCATGCCCTGGATGCCGCGCGAGTCGTAGGCCGGGAATTCCTGGCCCTTGACGCTCATCGACAGCTCGGGGCGGCCGTACTTCTCGCACAGGCGCTTGCTGCCCATGCCGAGTTCCTTGCCGAAGCCCTCGCCTACCGCGGTCATCTCGACCATCTTCGCCAGTGCCTGGGCCGAGCCGAAGGGCGCCGCCATCCCGATGATCTCGTCATTCAGGATGCCCAGCTCGTACAGCTCCATCGCCGCGCCGACGGTGGCGCCGAAGGAGATCGGGTCCATGCCCTGCTCGTTGCAGATCAGGTTGGCGTACTGCAGCGCCTCGAGGTCGCCCACGCCGTTGGCGGCGCCGAGCGCCCAGGCGGCTTCGTACTCGAGGCCGCCGGAGGCACCCCAGTACTTCGGGCTGTTCTTGACGGTGAAGTGGCCCTTGTCGATCTCGGAGATGCGCCCGCAGGCGATCGTGCAGCCGAAGCAGGCGGCGTTGGTGACCAGATGCGTCTTGCCGTCCGAGGCGCGCTTCTCGTGCATGGCCTCGGCGGAGATCTTGGACGCGTCCTCGAACTGCACGTCGCGATGGTTGCGGGTGGGCAGCGCGCCGATCTCGTTGATCACGTTCATCAGCACCTGGGTGCCGTACTTGGGCAGGCCCTGACCGGTGACCGCGTTGTCGGCGAGCACCTTCTTGGCGTCGTTGGTGGCCTTGAGGAAGGCGCCGAAGTCCTTGATGCCGGACACGCCCTGGGTGCCGCGGATGGCGACCGCCTTGAGGTTCTTCGCGCCCATCACCGCGCCCACGCCGGAACGACCGGCCGCGCGGTGCAGGTCATTGACCACGCAGGCGTAGAGCACCTGGTTCTCGCCCGCCTTGCCGATCGAGGAGATGCGCACCAGCGGGTCCTGCAGTTCCTCCTTGATCTGCTCCTCGGTCTCCCAGCAGCTCTTGCCCCACAGGCCGGACGCGTCGCGCAGCTCGGCCTTGTCGTTCTCGATGTAGAGCCACACCGGCTTCGCCGCGCGCCCTTCGAAGATCACCATGTCCCAGCCGGCGAACTTCATCTCGGCGCCGAAGAAGCCGCCCGAGTTCGAACAGGCGATGGCGCCGGTGAGCGGTCCCTTGGTGACGACGGTATAGCGGCCACCGGTCGAGGCCATGGTGCCGGTGAGCGGTCCGGTGGCCATGATCATCTTGTTGTCGGGCGACAGCGGATCGACCTTGGGGTCGATCTCGGACACCAGGTACTTGGTGGCCAAGCCGCGCGAGCCGAGGTACTCGGCGGCCCACTTCATGTTCAGCGGTTCTTCCGTGCAGGTGCCGGCCGTGAGGTTCACCCGCAGGAGCTTGCGATTCCATCCCATGATCCGTCCTCCTCAGGCGGCGGCCGAAGCCGGCGTGTTGGCCTTGGCGGCCCAGGCGCGCATCTTGTCGATGCCGGTCCAGTCGGCGTCGACATAGGTGATGGCGCCGGTCGGACAGGCGCTCGCGCAGGCGGGGTTGCCCTCGCACAGGTCGCACTTCTGTACCTTGCCGGAGTCCTGGTTGTAGTTGATGGTGCCGAAGGGACAGGCGATCGTGCACACCTTGCAGCCTACGCAGGTGTCCTCGAACACCATCTTGGCGCCGGTCGTGAGATCGATGCGGATCGCGTCCACCGGACAGGCATTCAGGCACCAGGCCTCGGTGCACTGCGTGCAGGTGTAGGGCACCTTGCGGCCCTCGTGCTCGAAGTTGAACACCTTGATGCGCGACTTGCTCGGATTG